>NZ_LIRL01000516.1 GCF_001419795.1 Streptomyces niveiscabiei | reverse complement strand
CCGGTGAGGGTCTCGGGGCCCCGGGAATTACTGAGGACGACGTTCCAGCCGGCGGCGACCGTCAGGCGGGCGAGGGCCGTACCGATGTTTCCGCTGCCGATCAGACCGAGGGTGCGGGGCATGGCGTACTCCGTTCGCGATGGGCGGCCCGGACGAATATCCGGAGACACTCTCCACTTCTATCACGTTAAACGGAGGCAGCTTCCGGTTGCGTGATGATTGACTGGTTTCGAGCCCGCCCCACAGGAACAGGAACGCGATGGACACCACCCCGACGACGTGCCGCAAGCCGCGTGCCGACGCCGCGCGCAACCGGGTCCGGATCCTCGACACGGCGCTGCGCCACTTCGCGCGGTACGGAGCCGGGACCTCGCTGGAGGCCATCGCGAGGGACGCCGGGGTCGGCCCGGCCACGCTCTACCGCCACTTCCCGACGAGGGAGGCGCTGCTCGCGGCGGCCCTGGAGGCCCCGGCGGCCGAACTCCTCGCCGGACGCGAGGAGTTGCGGGCCGTGGACGATGCCGACGAGGCGCTGCGGCGGTGGCTGCTGACGCTGGAGAAGTACTTCAGCACCTTCACGGGGCTGCCCGCGCCGGTCCTCGCGGCGATGACCCACGACGGCTCGCCGCTCTCCGTCTCCTGTCAGGAACTCCTCGCCGTCACCGACGAGTTCCTCGCCGCCGCCCGGGAACACGGCACGGCGCGCCCGGCCGTCCAGGGCCGCGACCTCTTCCTCGCCGCGCTGTTCCTCGCCTGGACCGAGGGCGCGCCCGTCGACGGCGACGCGCTGCCGACCCTGCGGCAGCTCATCGAGACCGGTTACAGCACGCGGTGAGTCACTGGTGGTCGGCCCACACGTAGCTCTCGGGCAGCAGGTCGCCGATGGGCAGCGCCCGGTCCCCGACGATGACCTCGATGCCGGGGAAGTAGTCGAGGAGGACCTGGCGGCAGCGCCCGCACGGCGGGACGACGCCCCGGTCCCGGTCGCCGACGGCGACGATCGTCCTCAGGTCGTCAACGCCCTGGGCCGCGGCCGTCCCGATGAGGACGAGTTCGGCGCAGGGGCCGCCGGTGAAGTGGTAGGCGTTCAGGGCGGTGACGATCCGGCCGTCGGCCGCGCGGCCGGCCGCCGCCATCGTGTGGTTGTCGCCGTGGCAGCGGGTGCGGGCGAGGTGGGCGGCGGCTTCGACGAGTTCATGGTCCACACGGGTCACGATCACCGTCGGGGGTGGGCGGGCGCAAGCGGTTTGCGTCGCCGCCGCGCGGGTCCCGTCAACCGGCTGAGCCGGGCAGGCCCTCGACGCCGGGTCCCTGATGCCGACGGTGCGCGATCCGGTCAGTCCCTTAGTTTTGGCCGGTGACTCTCCTCTCGCCTCGTCGGCTCGTGCCCCGGACCTATCAACCACTGTTCGCCCACGGCGCGTTCAGGCGGTTGCTGCCCGCGCTGGCCGTCTCCGATCTCGGGGACGGCATGAGCGTCGTCGCGGTGGCGTGGCTGGGGGTGCTGATCGCGCCCGAGGGGCAGGCCGGGTTCGTGGTGGGGGCGGCCGTCGCGGCGTACGCGCTACCCGGGGCCGTGGGGGCGCTGGTGTTCGGCCGGTGGCTGCGGCATCTCGCGCCCAAGAGGCTCGTCGTGGTGGACAGTTGGCTGCGCGCCGTGATGCTCGGGTGCGTGCCGGCGGCCTGGGCGGCGGGGGTGCTGCATCCCGTGCTGTACGTCGCGCTGCTCGCGGGGTCCTCCGTGCTGCACGCGTGGGGCGGGGCCGGGAAGTACTCGCTCGTCCCTCAGCTGCTCCCGCCCGAACAGCGCCTCGCCGCCAACGCGTTGCTCAGCTCCAGCGCCTCCGCCTCCATCATCCTCGGGCCCGCGCTCGCCGGGCTCCTGGTGACGTGGGTGGGGCCCGCGTGGCTGATCGGGGTCGACGCGCTGTCGTTCGCCGTGCTCGCCGTCCAGGTGGGGCGGCTGCGTGAGAAGGGCGGGGTGACCGACGCTCCCGTCGACGCGGGGCGCACGGCGGACGGGCTGCGGTTGCTGCGGCAACAGCCCGAGCTGCTCGGCGTGCTGGCGCTGACCTGGCTGTTCAACTTTCTGTACGGGCCCGTCGAGGTCGCCCTCCCGCTCCACGTCACCGACGATCTCGGCTCCGGCGCCGGGCTGCTCGGCCTCTACTGGATGCTCTTCGGGGTGGGGGCCGTGCTGGGGG
>NZ_LIRL01000515.1:798-7911 GCF_001419795.1 Streptomyces niveiscabiei | reverse complement strand
CCCCCCACCCGTAGAGCCGAGTTCACGATCCGGCACCGCCACGAACCCCGCGTCCGTCGGATCGGCCTCCCTGCGGGCCCGCCACGCGGCCCACCCCTCCTCGTCCCACTCGCTCGCGAACAACGGCCCGGGCGCGGTGCGTTCGGCGGGGAGGAGGTCGCCGATGCGGAAGGAGAGGGAGAGGGTGCGCCGCCGGGTCGCCTGGTGGATGAACCGGATGCCGTCCCGGTCCCCGACGGCGAGCGACACCGACTCGTCGAGCTCGTCGGCGAGTTGATCCGCGAGACGCCCCAGCAGCGACGGCAGCCGCAGCGCGGACAGGTACGCGTTGCCCAACTCGGCGACGCGCGGCGCGAGCGAGGCGTCCCGCCCGTCCAGCCGTACGTACCCCACCCGCGCCAGCGTCCCCACGACCCGGTCGACCGTGGCCCGCGCGAGCCCCGTCTCCCGTTCCAGCGCGCTGAGGCTGAGCGTTCCGCCGGCCCGGGTGAGCCGCTCCAGCACGCCCACCCCCCGGATCAGCGGGGCGACGGCCTCGGTCGGAACGGCATCGGACGACGTCATGGGCGCTGCACTCCCGGGTGAGATCTCGGGAAGACACCGTACGGGACCCACCGGGACCCGGTCAGGCGGCGGGCTGCTTCCCCCGGACGACCGTCACCAGGTAGTTCCCGTCCGCGTCGATCCCCCCGACGGCGATGCTGATCCCGTGCCTGCGGTCGACGAACCGCTGCCCCGGCCGGAACGTCGCGTCGGACAGCTCGGCGTGGACGTTGGGGCTGCGCGTGCACCCCCCGCTGTCGCGCCGCGCGTCGTGCACGGTCACCGGCCCGAGCCCCGTGTCGACCTCGGCGTCGACCTTGTAGACCAGTACGCCCGGCCGGCACACCGCCTCGTCGTTGCCGCCCTTGGTGCGCAGCTCGACCGCGTACCCGCTGCGCCCGCTGACCGGCACGAACAGCAGCTTGCGCCCGCCGGGGACGGCGAGCGGCGTCAGCGTGTACTGCGAAGTACCTTTCGCCGAGGCGCAGTTGACCTGCTCCGGCGTCAGCCACCCCAGCTTCCACTTGTGCCAGCCGAGGAAGTCGTTGTTGGCGCCCCAGTCCTCGCTCATGATGTCCCAGTGCCCGACGGCGCCCCCGCCCTCCTGCGTGTAGAGGTCGGGCAGCCCGAAGACGTGCCCGTTCTCGTGCGGCAGCACGCGGTACCCGGTCTCGCCGTACGTCCCGGAGCCGTCGTCCTGGCGCGAGTACACGAACGACGCGTTGGCGACGGGCACCCCGTCGGCCATGGGCGCCTCGGTGTTCCCGGCGAAGGTCACCGACAGGACCGTGTCCAGCGCGGAGGGCCCGGCGTTGGGTGTGACCAGGACGTTCAGCAGGTCGTAGTCCCGGAAGTCGACGCGGGGATCGGCGGCGGCGACGATGTCCTCGACCAGCTCCCGGTACCCGGGGTCGAAGGGGGCGCCGCGCTCCAGGGCGTACGCCGCGAAGGGCTTCGGCATGCGCAGCCAGCGGGGCACGGGGGCCTCGGCGCGGTAGTCGAGGCGGCCGTACGAGGCGGTGCGGAACCACTCGGAGGTCTGCGGGAAGAACTCCCCGAACCGGTCCATCGCGTCGCCCGGGCCCTTGGCGTCCGGGAAGTCGACCATCAGCGTCAGCGCCCGCACCGTACCCGTGGACCTGGAGTACCCCCCGGCCGTCGGCACGCCCTCGGACATCTGCACCGCCGCCGCGCCCCGGATCATGCACGGGCCGAGCGCGGAGGCCCGCGCGAGGGTCATCGGGTTCGCGCCGGCCGCGACCGCCCCCGGCTCCCGCAGCCGCTCGGCCGGTCCGGCCGAGGTGCCGACCGCCAGCGTCAGCGCGGTCACCGACACCAGCGCGGCCCTGCGGTGCGGGCGTATCCGTCGGCGCGGCGAGTGCGGCTGCATGCGGGGGCCCTTCGGTCCAGGCAGCCACCGGTCACCGGCTGCACCCTCCCGCTCACCCTCCGACGGGGCGCGAGGGGGCGCGCGCTGGGGGCGTCCGATCGGGGACCCGCCCCTCGTACGGGAAATATGCCCCCAGCAGGTGTATGTGACGCAGGTCACGTCGAGGCCGGGAAATAACCGGGGACGTCATCCCCGTTTAACCCAGCGTCCGAGCGAAACGGGGATGCTTTCCCCGGATCGCGCCTCCCAGACCAGATCGCCCCCCCAGAACCAGAAGGAGTAGCCGTGGAGTCCCCCACGCTTCCCGCGCAGCGCAAGGCGACCAGGCCGCGTGCCGACGCTCTGCGCAACCGGGAGCGGATCGTCACCGCCGCCCGCGAGATGCTCACCGAGTTCGGCCCCGAGGTGCCGCTCGACGAGATCGCCCGCCGGGCCGGTGTCGGGAACGCCACGGTCTACCGGCACTTCCCGGACCGCCAGGCCCTCGTCCGCGAGGTCGTCTGCTCGGTCCTGGACCGTACGGCGCGGGCCGGCCGCGAGGCGCTCGACGAGGACGGCGACCCGTTCGCCGCCCTGGAGCGCTTCGTGCACGTCACCGCCGACGAACGGGTCAGCGCGCTGTGCCCGATGCTGTCGGAGTCCTTCGACGAGGACCACCCCGACCTCGCCGCCGCGAGCGGCCGGGTCGAGGAGATCGTCACGGAGCTCATGGACCGGGCGAAGGCGGCCGGTCAGCTCCGGGGGGACGTCGGCTCCGGCGACGTGATGATCGCCGTGTCCCAGCTGAGCCGGCCCCCGGCGGGCACCGGATGCGTGGTCGCCGACCGGTTCGTCCACCGCCACCTGCAACTCTTCCTCGACGGCCTGCGCGCGTCCGCAGCCTCCACGCTGCCGGGGAGTCCGATGACCATCGAGGAGCTCCGCCGGCCCTGACCCGGCGCCCACCTGGCATTGACCGATTAGTTCCGCACCCTTCACCAGTCTGATCGCTCAGTAGCGGTCACCTTTCAACGCCGCCGGTCCGCGACCGACGACGCCGTTCTTCCCAACGAAGTCCCGGAGTGGGTTCACCCATGTCTCAAGCAGTCCCCCAGGCGCCCGACGCCA
Source organism: Streptomyces niveiscabiei (assembly GCF_001419795.1). Classification (GTDB taxonomy): domain Bacteria; phylum Actinomycetota; class Actinomycetes; order Streptomycetales; family Streptomycetaceae; genus Streptomyces; species Streptomyces niveiscabiei. Next base: position 4,871 of record NZ_LIRL01000515.1, on the reverse strand, counting down.
ACCGCTGGAAGGCGCTGGCGTTCATCGCCATCGCCCAGCTGATGGTCGTCCTCGACGCCACCATCGTGAACATCGCGATGCCCGCCGCGCAGTCGGACCTGGGCATCTCCGAGGGCAACAAGCAGTGGATCGTCACCGCCTACGCCCTCGCCTTCGGCGGTCTCCTCCTCTTCGGCGGCCGGATAGCCGACCTGTGGGGCCGTAAGCGCACCTTCGTCGTCGGCCTCGCCGGCTTCGCGCTCGCCTCCGCCCTCGGCGGCGCCGCCACCAACCAGGCCATGATGTTCGGCGCCCGCGGCCTCCAGGGTCTCTTCGGTGCCCTGCTCGCCCCGGCCGCGCTCTCCCTGCTCGCCGTGATGTTCACGGACGCGAAGGAGCGCGCCAAGGCGTTCGGCATCTACGGCGCCATCGCCGGCGGTGGCGGCGCGGTCGGCCTGATCCTCGGCGGCTTCCTCACCGAGTACCTGAACTGGCGCTGGACGTTCTTCGTCAACATCCCGTTCGCGATCATCGCGGCGGCCGGCGCCTACTTCGTCATCCGTGAGCCCGAGGGCGGTCGCAACCGCAACCCGCTCGACATCCCGGGCGTGCTGCTCTCCACGCTGGGCCTGGTCGCCCTGGTCTACGGCTTCACCCGCGCCGAGACGGCCGGCTGGTCCGACGGCCTGACGATCGCCATGTTCGTCGGCTCCGCCGTCCTGCTCGCCTCGTTCGTCGTCGTCGAGGCGAAGGTCAAGGCCCCGCTGCTGCCCCTGCGCGTCATCACCGAGCGCAACCGCGGCGGTGTCTACCTCTCGCTCGGCCTCGCCATCATCGGCATGTTCGGCCTGTTCCTCTTCCTGACCTACTACCTCCAGATCGTCAAGGGATACTCCCCGGTCAAGACCGGTTTCGCGTTCCTGCCGATGGTCGCGGGCATGATCACGGGCTCCACCCAGATCGGTACGCGCCTGATGACCCGCGTCGCCCCGCGCCTGCTCATGGGCCCCGGCTTCCTGGTCGCCGCCCTCGGCATGTTCCTGCTCACGCAGATGACGGTCGACTCCTCGTACGCCGCCCTGCTGCTCCCCGCGATGCTGCTGCTCGGCCTCGGGATGGGTACGGCGTTCATGCCGGCCATGTCGATGGCGACCCAGGGCGTGGAGCCCCGGGACGCCGGTGTCGCCTCCGCGATGGTCAACACCTCGCAGCAGGTGGGCGGCGCCATCGGCACCGCCCTCCTGAACACGATCGCCGCGTCCGCGACGACCTCGTACGTCAAGGACCACATCGCCGGTGCCGCCGGCAAGCAGCAGCAGCTGGTCCAGCTGGAGGGCATGGTCCACGGCTACACCAGTGCCATCTGGTTCGCCGTGGGGATCCTGGTCGCCGCCTCGGTGATCGCCTTCACCCTCATCAACGCCGGCCGTCCGAATCTCGGCCGCGGTGTGGAGGAAGGTGCCGATGACGAGGTCAAGATCCCGGTGGTAGCCCACTGAGCCACCGCTCTGACCAGCGCCGGCCCTGGGGACGAGGTCAGCGCAGCCAGGGCAGGTCGGCACCCGCTTCGTTGGGCTGAAGGCCCTCGGCGACGATCGTCAGGATCTCGCCGAGGGCCTTCGTCTGTTCCGGGGTCAGCCGCCCGAACAGCGCGGTCCGTACGGCCTCGACGTGGCCGGGCGCCACCCGTTGCAGTACGTCCCGCCCCGCGTCGGTCAGGACCGCGAACTGTCCCCGCTTGTCGGAGGGGCAGTCCTCTCTGCGGACCCAGCCGTTCTTCTCCAGCCGCGCGATGGCGTGCGAGAGGCGGGAGCGGGTGATCTTGGACTTCATCGCGAGCTGCGTCATCCGCAGCCGGTGGTCGGGGGCCTCGCCGAGACCGACCAGCAGCCCGTAGTACATGTGCGGCATTCCGGCGTCGCGCTGGAGCTGCCGGTCGAGATAGTCGTCGAGGAGCGTCGACGCGTGCAGGTAGGCACGCCAGACACACTGCTCCTCTTCGGTGAGCCACTGCGGCTCCGGTACAGGGGAGGGGGATGCCTTCATGTACTCCACAGTAACGCTCCCATCATTGAATTTTAAACAAACAGGTCGTAGGGTATGTAGGAAGATGTTGCAGATTTGAAGCAAGCCCGATCGGGGTGAGCCCGGTCCGAGCGAAGGAGAGCCGCCGCCATGTCCGCCGCCAGCCAGCGCATGCCCGCCCTGTACCTCAGCCACGGGGCGCCACCGCTCGCCGACGATCCCCTCTGGCCCGGCCAGCTCGCCGCGTGGTCGGCGGACCTGCCGCGGCCCAGGGCGATCCTCATCGTCTCGGCGCACTGGGAGGAGGCCCCCCTCGCCCTCGGTGCCGTCAACCCCGTCCCCCTTGTCTACGACTTCTGGGGCTTCCCCGAGCACTACTACCGGGTCACGTACGACGCCCCGGGCGCGCCGGAGCTCGCGGAGAGCGTGCGCAAGCTGCTGCGCGCCCCCGGCATCCCCGTACAGGACATCCCGGACCGGGGTCTGGACCACGGCGCCTACGTCCCGCTGGTGGAGATGTTCCCGGACGCGGACGTCCCTGTCCTCCAGATCTCGATGCCCACCCTCGATCCGGTGAGGCTCATGGACATCGGCCGCAAGCTCGCGCCCCTGCGCGACGAGGGCGTGCTGATCGTCGGCTCCGGGTTCTTCACCCACAACCTCGCGGCCCTGCGCGGGTCCGGAGTGCCGTCCTGGTCCGTCGAGTTCGACGAGTGGGGGAGGCGGGCGCTGGAGGGCCACGACTGGGACGGGCTGCTGGACTTCCTGGAGAAGGCGCCGGCCGGCCGCTACGCGCACCCGCGTACGGAGCACTTCGCGCCGCTGTTCGTCACGATGGGCGTCGCGGACGCGGTGGGGGAGCTGGACTCGCAGCGGTCGGTGATCGACGGGTTCTGGATGGGGCTGGCGAAGAGGTCGGTGCAGTTCGGGTGAGGGCGTCCTAGAGGGACTTCTCGTACCAGGCGACGTCCCAGTAGCGGCCGAACTTCCGGCCCACCTCGCGGTACGTCCCGAGGTACTGGAAGCCGAAGCGCTCGTGGAGCCGGGTCGACCCCTCGTTCGGCTGGACGATGCCCGCGTACGCGCGGTGGAGGTCCTCTTTCTCCAGGGCGGCGAAGAGGGCCTCGTACAGGAGCGTGCCCACGCCTCGGCCGCCCGCGCCCGGCGCGACGTACACCGTCGCCTCCACGGACGTCGAGTACGCCGCCTTCGGACGGTAAGGGCTGGATGTGGCGTAGCCCAGAATCTCCTGAGAACGCGTGTCCGTGGCAACCATCAGCCGGTACGGGCCGTCTTCAGGGTGGGAGAGCAGCCAAGGGCGGCGTTCTTCCGCAGTGAAAACCGCGGTGTCGAATGTGATGGGCGTCTCACGGACGTAGTGGTTGTACAGCTCGGTGAGTGCGGCGAGATCCGCCTCGGCTCCGGGCCTGACCTGCACCTCTGTGGGTTCCGACACCATTTCTCCCCTCCGCGTGGCCGGGCAGGATACTGCAAGATCAGAAAATTGGGGGCTCGGGTTGGGAATTCTGTCCTGATTCCAGTCGTTGTTTCCATCGAACGGATCTGAGGGACCCGGGGTAGGAGACCGGATCCGCCGGACCCGGACAGGACCACCCGACAGCCACCATCGCAAGGGAGCACGCATGGCAACCCGTGCCGTCGCCCGTCGTCAGTCCGCCAGCGGCGAGACAGGCGCCGTGGCCCGCAGCGTTCGCGCCACCGGCGGGGAGATCGCCGACCGCGATCTGGTCGGCATGTACCTCGACGAGATCGCGCGCACCCCCCTGCTCGACGCCGCCAAGGAAGTCGAGCTGTCGCAGATCATCGAGGCGGGTGTGTTCGCCCAGCAGCTCCTCGACGGCTACGAGGAGTCCCCCTCCGACGCCACGCGCGAGGAGCTTCAGGCCCTGGTCGCCGCGAGCGAGCGCGCGAAGGACGTCTTCATCCGCTCCAACCTCCGCCTCGTCGTCGCCGTCGCGCGCCGCTACCCGCGCAGCGGCCTGCCCCTGCTCGACCTGATCCAGGAGGGCAACGCGGGCCTCGTGCGCGCGGTCGAGAAGTTCGACTAC
>NZ_LIRL01000515.1:0-766 GCF_001419795.1 Streptomyces niveiscabiei | reverse complement strand
CCGAGCGCGTCGTCGACGTCCTCGACTGGGCCCGTGACCCGGTCTCCCTCAACATGTCCGTGGACGACGAGGGGGAGACCCAGTTCGGCGACCTCCTGGAGGACACGTCGGCGGTGAGCCCCGAGCAGTCCGTCCTGACCCTGCTGCGCAGCGAGGAGCTGGACGGCCTCATCGACCGCCTCGACCCCCGCACCGCCTCCATCATCAAGATGCGGTACGGCATCGAGGACGGCCGCGAGCGCACGCTGACCGAGGTCGGCAAGGAGCACGGGCTCACGCGCGAGCGCATCCGGCAGATCGAGAAGCACGCCCTGCTCGAACTGAAGAAGCTCGCGCGGGACACGGGCTTCGAGGCGGCGGCTTAACTCGCCCGGAGCCGGGCAGGACTGAACGCCCGCGCGGACAGCCGGAGTTGGCTTTCAGGCCACAGCTTGCTCGCCCCTGGCGAACATCGCCCCTCCCCGGCTTCAACCACCGATTCCAAGGGAACAAGTCTCCAGGGAACGGGAGTTCACCCCCACGCACGAGAAACCTCGCACCCCCCGCACCCGTTGACCCCCCAACAGAGACCACGTCCCGGCGCCGGGGGGAGTGCGTCGGGACGTGGTCTCTGTTGGGGGGTCAACGGGTGCGGGGGGTGCGAGGTTTCTCGTGCGTGGGGGTGAACTCCCGTTCCCTGGAGACTTGTTCCCTTGGAATCGGTGGTTGAAGCCGGGGAGGGGCGATGTTCGCCAGGGGCGAGCAAGCTGTGGCCTGAAAGCCAACT
>NZ_LIRL01000514.1 GCF_001419795.1 Streptomyces niveiscabiei | reverse complement strand
TGCGGGTGCCGGACGACGTGTCGGTGGTGTCGTTCGACGACTCGGACCTCGCGGTGTGGGTGCGTCCGGGGTTGACGAGTGTGGCGCTGCCGCACTACCGGCTGGGGCGGACCGCCGTGGAACTGCTGCTGGACGGCGGGGCGGAGCCGGTCGTCCAGCGGGTGCCGATGCCGGTGATGCTGCGGGCTTCGCATGCGCGGCCTCGCGGCTGACGGGGCGTCGGCCGCCCGGCGCGGGTCCTCAGCGCGGCGGGCGCAGTCCCCCGTCGGGGGTCCAGCGCACGGGGACGGGGTCGGAGAGTTCCCCCACGAACGCCCCGTCCCGCTCGTCGACGAACCCGATGAGCCGCCAACTCCCGTCGCCCGCCTGAACGAGGCGGGGCGCGTAGAGGTCCGGGCCGGGTACGGGGATCGCCGCGGCCGGGTCCCAGGGGCCCAGCGTCGACGGGCCGGGGATGACCCACAGGCGGCCCTCGTCCGCGCGCGGGTGCGGGGTGTTGGTGCAGAACAGCAGCAGGGGCTGTCCGTCGACGACGGCGACCTGCGGCACCTCCAGGTGGCCGAACCCGGCGGGTCGCGTGAGGGGCGGGCCCACGGTCCAGTCGAGGAGGTCGGCCGAGCGGGCGTGGCCGATGACGCCCCGGCCCTCGGCGGGGCCCTGGCCCGACCGGGCCGTGATCAGCATGTGCCAGCCGTCCCCCGCCGGGTCGGGGAACACCCAGGGGTCGCGCCACGCCTCCTCGTACCAGGTGCCGGCGCCGAGGCGTTCGTACCAGGCCGGGTCGGCCTCGACGAGAGGCTTGTCGCCGTGGCGGTGCCAGGTGTGGAGGTCGTCGGAGATCGCGAGGCCGATGCGCTGGACGAGGCCGTCCTCGGCGCGGCTCACTCCCGTGTAGTAGAGGTGCCAGCGGCCGTCGGGGGCGCGGACCACGCAGCCCGTCCAGGTGGCGAGGTCGTCCCAGGCGGGTCCGTCGGCGGCGGTCAGCGCGTCGGCGGTGAGGTGCCAGGTACGCAGGTCGTCGGAGACGGCGTGGCCGACCGAGGCGCGGTGGTGGCGGCGGGCGGGGTCCAGGAGGGCGCGGGACGCTCTGAGGAAGAAGGCGTGGTGGCGGCCCTCGTCGTCCCGCGTGTACCAGCTGTCCCACACCCAGTGATCGGGCAAGCGCAACATCGACGTGCCTCTCGCTCACAGACGTTGCGGGAAAGCTAGCAGGCTAAATCGTTTTATCAAAGGGCTGTTCCGGGCGGCGCCGCGACCGACCCGCGGACCCGCAGGGGCATCGGCACCCACTGCACGCCGGGTTCGCGGCCCGGGTCGAGCAGGGTCTCCACGGCCAGCCGGCCCATCCGCTCGTGCGGCAGCGCGGCCGTCGTCAGCCCGGGGCGCAGCCATGCCGCGATCGGGTCGTCGTCGAAGGAGACCACGGAGACGTCTCCCGGCACGGACAGCCCCGCCTCGGCCAGCGCCTGGTAGGCGCCGAGGGCCAGCCGGTCGTTCATGCAGACGACGGCCCCCGGCGGGGTGCGGCGGCCCAGCAGGCCGCGCATCGCCTCGTACCCGTCGCCGGGCTGCCACTCGTCGGCCCGGCCGCCGGGGGTGAGGCGGACTCCGTACGGCTCCAGCGCGCGCCGGATGCCGCGCAGGCGGGGGCCTGCGGCGAGGGAGCGGCGGGGGTCGCGTTCGACGGCGCCGGCCCGGCCGAGCACGGCGATACGCCGGTGGCCGTGCTCCAGGAGGAGCGTCGCCACGTCGTACCCCGCGCGTTCGTCGTCCGGGAGGATCGCGGGCACCGGTTCGGTGCTGTCGGCGTTGAGGAGGACCGTGGGGCGGCTCGCCATCGCCGGGGGCACGGTCAGGCGGCGGCACGCCATGGCCGCGTACACGAACCCGTCGATCTGGCGGTCCAGCATCGCTTCCACGGCCTGCTGTTCGGCCTGCGGGTCGCCCTGGGTCTCGGCGATCAGCAGGACGTGGTCGCGTTCGCGGGCCGCTTCGAGGGCGCCGCGGATCATGTCGCCGGCGAAGCGGGTGGTGGCGACGACATCCGAGACGAAGGCGATCGTCGCGGTCTTGCGGGTACGGAGGCTGCGGGCGGCGACGTTGGGCCGGTAGCCGAGCTCCTCGGCGGCGGCGAAGACCCGGTCCTGCGCCTCCTGCGAGATCCGGGTGCCGGGCCGCCGGTTCAGCACCAGCGACGCCGCCGTCACCGACAGCCCCGCGTGCCGTGCCACGTCGGCCAGTGTCACTCTTCCCCGCACCATGGGTCGCTCCTCCCGCGCGGGCCCATCTTCGCAGGCGGCTGCTTCCTCGTGCCGTCGCCGGATGCGGCACGAGGAAGCGGCCACCGGGTCAGGCGGTCATGGACAACAGGTCGTCGAGCCGGATCGAGGACAGGACCTCCACGGTGTGCCGGCCGCCCCGGCCCACGAGGGCAATTCGGCCGTCCCAGCCTGCGACGACCAGCCGGTCGGTGTCCCAGGGGAGCATGCAGGACAGGCCCTGGCCGAACTCGTCGAGGACCCGGCCGGAGGCGAGGGTCGCGGTGCTGTCCGTCCAGTCGATCTCCCAGGCGTAGAGGTGGAAGTCGTAGGAGCCGGCGAGGACGACGGGGCGGTCCGGGGTGCCGAGGAGGCCGACGCACTTCACGGACTCGTCGGGGCCGAGGAGGGTCTGTACGCCGGTGGTGCGGCCGGCGGACAGGCGGCCCACCTTGACGGTGTGGTCGCGCGACGCGCTGGCGACGACGGCTCCCGCGAGCTGGGCGACGGCGTTGACGAGGTTGCCGTGTTCCCACAGGGGTTCGCGGTCGGCGTAGGCTCCGGCGGCCACGGTCCGGTCGGTCGCCGCCGACAGGAAGCCGGGGCCGTCGAGGGAGACGAGGGACTTCACCGAGCCGCCGTGCGCCTCGTGGCGGTCGATCACCTCCAGCGTGTCGGGGTCGAGGGCGACCAGTTCGCCGTTGTAGGTGCCGGCCATCAGGACGTCGCCGTCCAGGCACAGGGACGGCACGGGCGCGCCGAGGGGCTCGCCCACGGCCCGTACGCCGTCGTCGGGTCCGCCGGCCCAGCTGATGACCCTGCCGTCGTAGGTCCCGGCGTAGAAGGTGTCCGCGCGGACGGCCAGGGCGAGGACGGGGCCGTCGGTGACCTGGTGGACCTGGGCGGGGGCCCGCGGGTCGTCGGGGTCGAGGGCGAGGACCGCGCCGGAGTCGCAGCCGACGAGGAGCTGATGGCCCCTGCGGGCCAGCGCGTTGGGGCCGTAGGTGGGGGTGGTGGGCGCGGACAGTTCGCGGCCGTCGTCGAGGGCGAGGAGGTGGGGTGCGCCCCAGAAGCTGCCGGCGGCGACGAGGCCGCCGGCGGTGGAGACGGACCTCGGCCAGATCCGGGCGTCGTCGATCTGGCGCAGCCGGCGCCCGGAGCGGTCGTAGAAGTGCAGGCCGCCTTCGTAGGCGCCGACGATGAGGGTGTGGCCGTCGTCGGACCACTCGACGCTGCGGGCGGCGGACCGGGAGACCTGGAGGCTGGTGAGGGGCTCCAGGGTGCGGGAGAGCAGCTCGACCGTGCCGTCGTCGCGGGCTATCGCGAGGGCCGTGCCGTCGGGGGACCAGGAGCAGCCCTCGACGGACGAGTCGTAGCGGCGGGTCACGGGCGGTGTGCCGTCGTCGGGGGCGGTGACGGAGACGAGGCCGTCCTCGCCGACGGTGGCGACCAGGCCCTGGGCGCTGACGGAGACCATCATGCAGTGCGCGGTGTGGGAGCCGATCTCGGAGAGGAAGGCGCCGGTGCGGGCGTCCCAGACCGTGGCGCGGCCGTCCTCGGAGACGCAGATGAGTCTGCGGCCGTCCGGCATCCAGGCGACGGAGTTGATGTCGTCGGTGTGCCGGGCGAGGACGGTGACGAGGCTGCTGGCCCCGTCGTCGGCCACGTGCCAGACGGCGGCGGTCTTGTCGGCCGACGCGGTGGCGAGGAGCCCGGGGTCGGCCGGGTTCCACGCCGAGGAGTTGACGAGGCGGCGGTGTTTGAGGCTGGCCAGGCGGGCCACGTCGTCGGGGGTGCTGGTGTCCCAGATGATCACCGTGCCGTCGTAGGAGGCGGTCGCCAGGCGGCGGGCGTCGGCGCGGAGGGCGACGTGGGTGAGGGGGGCGGCGTGCCCCGTCGGGCTTTCGGGCAGGTCGATGGCGCGCATGGGTGCGTCCCTTGGAGTCGTGGGCCGGAGGGTCAGTCGCCGAACGCGATGCCGGGGGCGCCGGGTACGGGGCGCAGCAGCGCGCCGTCCGGGGTGTGCTCCACGGTGGCGTGTTCGACCGTGGCGGGTGCGGGGGCGCCGGCGAGGAGGACGGACCAGTCGGGGACCGGCCGGTCGGGGGTGACGCGGGTGCGGCCGTCGGCGTGGTCGACGGTGAAGGAGGCGCTGAGCGTGCCGTCGGGGGTGACGATGTCGGTCACCGTGAGGGGCGTCGCGGGCTGGGTGTGCAGGCGCAGGGTGACGCCTGCGGCGTAGTCGTACTCGGGGGTGTCGTCGACGGCGCCGATGGGGAGGACGGTGCCGGGGCGGACCAGCAGGGGCAGGCTGTCGAAGCCGTGTTGTTCGTCGACCCAGCGGGGGCCGGTGATGGTCTCGCCGGTCAGGAGGCTGGTCCAGGTGCCTGCGGGGACGTAGTAGCGGACGTGTCCCTCGGCGTTGAAGACGGGGGCGACGAGGAGGGAGTCGCCCAGCATGTACTGGGTCTCCAGGTAGGCGCAGGCCGGGTCGTCGGGGAACTCCAGGATCATCGGGCGCATCATGGGCAGGCCCTCGGTGTGGGCCTCGTCGGCGATGCGGGCGAGGTAGGGCATGAGGCGCATCTTGAGGCGGGTGAAGTCGCGCAGGACGCTCACGGACTCCTCGTCGATCGTCCACGGCACCCGGTAGGAGGAGCCGCCGTGCAGGCGGCTGTGGGAGGAGAGCAGCCCGAAGGCGATCCACCGTTTGAAGACGGCGGCGTCGGGCCGGCCGGTGAAGCCGCCGATGTCGTGGCTCCAGTAGCCGAACCCGGACAGGCCCAGGGACAGGCCGCCGCGCAGGCTCTGGGCCATGCCCTGGAAGGTGGCCTCGCCGTCGCCGCTCCAGTGCACCGGGAAGCGCTGGGTGCCGGCCGCGGCGGCGCGGGCGAACAGCACGGCGTCGCCGTGTCCCCGGTGGCGTTCGAGGACGCCGAAGACGACCTCGTTGTAGAGGTGGGCGTAGTGGTTGTGCATCCGCTCGGGGTCGGAGCCGTCGAAGTACTCGACGTCCAGGGGGATGCGCTCGCCGAAGTCCGTCTTGAAGCTGTCGACGCCCATGTCGAGGAGCGCGCCGAGCTTGTCCTCGAACCAGGTGCGGGCGGCGGGGTTGGTGAAGTCGACGACGGCCAGGCCGGGTTGCCACCGGTCCCACTGCCACACCCGGCCGTCGGGCCTGCGCAGCAGGTAGCCGGCCCGCCTGCCCTCCTCGAAGAGGGGGGAGTGCTGGGAGATGTAGGGGTTGATCCACAGGCAGATCCTGAGGCCGCGTTCCTTCAGGCGTTTCAGCATGCCCGGCGGGTCGGGGAAGGCGTCCTCGTCCCAGGCGAAGTCGCACCACTGGTAGCCGCGCATCCAGAAGCAGTCGAAGTGGAACACCGACAGCGGCAGGTCGCGTTCGGCCATGCCGTCGATGAACGAGGTGACGGTGTCCTCGTCGTAGGAGGTGGTGAACGAGGTCGACAGCCACAGCCCGTACGACCAGGCGGGCAGCCGGGCCGGGCGGCCGGTGAGCGCGGTGTAGCGGCGCAGGATGTCCTTGGGGGTGGGGCCGTGGACGACGTAGTAGCGCAGGCTCTGGCCGGGCACGCTGAACTGGACGCGTGCGACGGCCTCGGAGGCCACCTCGTAGGACACCTTGCCGCTGTGGTGGACGAAGACCCCGTAGCCGGCGTCGGTGAGGTAGAACGGCACATTCTTGTAGGCCTGTTCGGTGGACGTGCCGCCGTCGGCGTTCCAGATGTCGACGGACTGGCCGTTGCGCACGAGCGGCCCGAAGCGTTCACCGAGCCCGTAGACGTGCTGTCCGACGCCGAGGTCGAGCTGTTCGCGGACGTACGGCTTCCCGTCGGAGTCGATGACGGCCATCGCCCGGTCGCCGCTGCGGGTCAGGACCCGGCCGCCGGCGAGGAAGTCCATGCTCCAGGTGTCGCCGCGCGTGAACCGTACGGACAGGTCGCCGCTGGTGAGGACGGCGGCCTCGTCGTCGACCGTCACGTCGACGGGGGCGGCGCGGGAGAGGTCCAGGTCGAGTTCGGGGCCGGCCGGAGGGTCGCCGTAGAAGTGGCTGATGTCGACGGCGATGACGTCGGGCATGGGGCTGGTGCAGCGGACGGTGACGACGGGGCCGCTGGTGAGGTCGCCCTTGGTCTTCAGCTGTTTGACGGGGGCGAGGACGGTCAGGGAGTCGGGGGTGGGGGTGACGCGGTACACCTGTGCGGGATGGACCGCTGTGGTGCCTTCGCGCCACAGCCAGTACCCGTCGGTGAACTTCATGGGGTGTCACTCTCCTCGGGAATGCGGAAAGTTCAGTTCCCGGCGCTCTCGTAGCGCCGTAGGCCGCGGTGGAACACGGACCGGGCCAGCAGGTGGAGCAGGACGGCGGCGACCGGGGCGGCCGGCAGGACCCACAGGGAGGTGTCGCCGGTCAGCGCGGTCACCGGGAGGTAGGTGACGAACGCGAACGGGAGGGGGAAGATGAACGCCGCCGACAGCAGGCGGGGGTAGAGGTGCAGGGGGAAGCGGGCCAGGTCGGTGAACTGCTGGACGAGGAACGGGACGTTGTTCACCTCGCGGAACCAGAAGGCCAGCGACGCCGAGGCCAGGTTGACGGAGCCGTAGATCACGCTGCCGCAGAGCACGCACATCAGCAGGACGGGGAGCGTCCACATGCTCAGGTCGAGGTGGCCGGCGGCGAGCCCCATGGCGACGCAGCCGACGGCGAGGTCACCGAGGCCGTGCAGGCTGACGTTGCGGGTGTAGAGGTGCAGGACGGGGTCGACGGGGCGCAGCAGGAGGGCGTCGAGTTCGCCCTTGCGGATCAGCTCGACGAGTTTCCACACGCCGTCGAAGAGGAGGACGTTGAGGCCGAGGGGCGCGGTGGCCAGGCCGTACAGGAAGATCATCTTCCAGGTGGTCCAGCCCTCCACGGCCGGGGTGCGGCGCAGCAGGACGAGCATGAAGGCCAGCCAGGTGCCCTGGCGCAGGAGCGCCGAGACGATCTGGAGGGCGAGGTCGGCGCGGTAGGCGGACTTGGCGCGGTACTGGAGGCGCAGGAGCAGCGCGAAGTGCCGTACGGCGTACGTCCGTTGTTCAGCCGCCATAGCTGTCCAGCCGCCGGAAGCCACGCTGGAGGAGCAGCGCCGTCACGCCCGCGAGGACGGCGAGCCAGGCGATCTGGAGGGCGACGAGCCCGGCCGCCTCGCCGGTTTCGACGCGGCCGAAGTAGATGAGGGTGGGGGTGTTGAAGGAGCCCTGGAAGGGCAGCCCGTAGGCGATCGCGCGCAGCCAGTCGGGGAGCATCTGGAGGGGGAACATGGCGCCGGACAGCAGGAGCGCGAGGGCCTGGCGGCAGGCGATGAGGCCGAGGACGTTGGTCGTCCAGAAGCAGATGACGCCGGTGGTGACCGCGATGGCCGCCTTCAGGGCGATGGCGAGCAGGAACGAGAGGACCAGCAGGGTGCGGGTGCCGCTCGCGGGGGCGACGGCCGGGAGGACCGTCAGGACGGCCGCCGCGAGGCAGATGCCGACGGAGAGGAGTTCCATCAGCAGGGCGGCGGTCAGTTCGGAGGCCCGCAGGGTCAAGTAGTGGACGGGCTTGAGGAGTTCCATGGAGACGCTGCCGTCGCGGATGCTCGCCGAGACGCGTTCCTCGGTGCCGAACGAGAGGATCAGCGTCAGCAGGAAGGACATCAGGAGGTAGGTCCGCATCTGCGGCCAGTCGTAGCCGGACCGGGTCTGCCCGTCGCCCATGATGGCGCGCCAGATGTAGAAGAGCACCGCGATCTGGACCAGGCCGATGAGGACGCCGACCACGTACCGGCCCCGGTACATGAAGGCTTCCTGGGCCGCCGCGCCGACCAGGCTGCGGAAGGCCGTCACGGGAGGTCACCGCCGCCGCTCGCCGTGGCGGCGCGCGGGCGGAAGAGACGCTGCACGATGTGTTCCAGGGTGGGTTCGCGCAGTTCGAAGTCGACGATCTCGTGGTCGCGCATGATGGCGCCGACCAGGTGCGCCGCGCTGGTGGTGTTGCGGTCGAAGGCGCAGGACAGGCGCTGCCGGTCGAGGACCTCGCAGGTGACGCCGGTCGCGCGGACCGTGCGGGCGACCTCGTCGACGTCCTCGGTGGCGGGCACGGTCAGCACGAGACGGCGGTCGGCGGCGAGGCGCTGCTTCACGCTCGCGATGTCGTCGTCGAGGACCTTGCTGCCGTGGTCGAGGATGATCAGCCGCCGGCACATGCCCTCGATGTCGGCCATGTCGTGGCTGGTCAGGAAGACGGTCGTGCCCTGCCGCTGGTTGAGGTGGCGGATGAACTGGCGTACGGCGGCCTTGGAGTTGACGTCGAGTCCGCCGGTCGGCTCGTCGAGGAAGACCAGCGCCGGGTCGTGCAGCAGGGCGGCGGCGAGGTCGGCGCGCATGCGCTGGCCCAGGGAGAGCTGGCGGACGGGGACGGACAGGAACTCGCCGAGTTCGAGGAGGTCGGTGAAGAGGGCCAGGTTGGCGCGGTAGGCCGCCTGCGGGATCTCGTACATGCTGGCGAGGGTCTTGAACGAGTCGGCGACCGGGAGGTCCCACCACAGGGAGGTGCGGTGGCCGAAGACGGCGCCGATGCCGCGGACGTGGCGTCTGCGGTCGCGGTGCGGTTCCAGGCCGTTCACGCGGACGTGGCCGGCGGTCGGGGTCATCAGACCGGTGAGGATCTTGATGGTGGTGGACTTCCCGGCGCCGTTGGAGCCGAGGTAGCCGACCGAGTCGCCGGGCTCCACCTCGAAGCCGACCCCGTCGAGCGCCGTCTTCGCCCGGTACCGGGGGTGCAGGAAGTGCTTGAGCGTGCCTGCCGGTCCTGGTTCCTTCTGCGGAATCCGGTACTCCTTGCGGAGACCGCGTACCTCGATGGCCTTCATGCCTCTCCTCGGTACTGGCCGGTGGGGGCCGGGCCCCGCCGGCCGGCGGCAGGGCCCGGAAGGGTCAGTCGCCTGCCGCGAGCCGAAACCCGATGTCATGCGGTGTCTCGTCGTAGGCCGCGTGGCGGCGGGCGCAGCGGGCGAGGTCGCGGTTGTGGCGCCAGGAGCCGCCGCGCGTCACGTGCGGGTCGCTCGCCCAGTTCTCGGCGGGCGGCACGCTCGCCGGGGCGCCCGGGTACGGCTCGTACCGGGTCGACGTCCACTCGTCGACGTTGCCCGCCATGTCGAGGGTGCCGAAGGGGCCGGCGCCGGACGGGAAGGAGCCGACAGGCACAGGGCCGCCGTTCCCGGCGGTCAGCAGGTTGGCGTGGGCGTCGTCGAAGCGGTCGCCCCAGGGGTAGGCGCGGGCGTCGTCGCCGCGGGCCGCGCGCTCCCACTCGGTCTCGGAGGGCAGCCGTACGGGCAGGCCGGTGCGGTCGGCGAGCCAGGCGCAGTACTCGGTGGCCGTCTTCCAGTCGACGCCGGTGACCGGGTGGTCGTCGGCGGGCTGTTCGGGCAGCCCCTGTTCCCGGGCGAAGGGCGCCCACTGGGCGCGGGTCACCGTCGTACGGCTGATCGCGAACTGCGGGACGGCCAGCTCGACGCGGGGGCACTCCTTGAGGAACCAGTCCGCCGGGATGCCGAGGTCGGCGTGGTCGCGCACCAGTGCGGGTACGTCCCGCTCGTCCGTCCCCCGCACGAGGACCCCGGCCGGGACGGTGACCCAGTCGATGTCCGGAAGCACTGCTCGGGTCATACGAGTACCTGCCTGTTCTGTTCTCGGATGTCTCGTCACGCGGGCCCGCTGCCGCGGACGCTGTGCCACACCCGGTTGTCCGTCGCCAGCTCCAGGACGGCCCGCCAGCCGGCGGCGCCCTGAAGCACCTCGAACACCAGGAGCGTGCACCAGCCGTCCCTTATACCGAGGTGGCGCCACTCGGGGGAAACCGCGGTACGGGCGATACGGGCCGCCTCCAGGCCGAGAACCGCGAGGGCGAGCCGCCGGGTACGGCTGCCGCGCCTCGCCAGTAACAGGGCGGGCGGTACGGCGAGTTGGGCCACGATGCTCGCGCCCGTGATGCCGAGCGCGACGCGGCCCGCCGGGGTGAGGCGCGGTGACGGGAGGTGTTTCAGCGCGGCGAGCTGGCCGCGCAGCCAGCGCACGCGTTGCCGCAGCGCCGTCGCCAGTTCGTCGATCGGCGCGCCGTAGGAGAAGTTCGCGAGGAACCGGACGTCCGGGCTGTGCCGGCTCGCGAACATCGACCAGACGAAGCACTCCTCTGCCTCGTCCTCGATGAAGCCGCCGGTCTTCGCGAGGAACGTGGTGCTGACGTAGACGGAACTGCCCTGGAGGAACGCGGTGCCCAGGCGCCGCTGGAGGAAGATCATCGACGCGATGTGGGTGGCGTTCTCGGCGGCGATCGTGCGGCCCACCCAGGTGCGGGACTCCTGGAACTCGAACGCCTCGACGATGTCGGCGCCCTCCTCGAACTCCCGGACCACGTCGGTGAGTTGCGTCGGGCCCGGCATCACGTCCGCGTCCAGGAACAGGACGATGTCGTGGGCGCCGAGTCCGTCCAGGGCGTGGTTCAGGGCGCGGCCCTTGGGGCGCATGTCCGGTACGGGCCACACGCGCGATCTCGGGTCGAAGCCTGCCTCGGCCAGGGCGGCGAAGGCGGTGCGTGCGGGGGTCTCGCTGCGGGTGTCGCCCTCGGGGATCAGCCAGAGGATCGTGACGCGGTCCCGGGGGTAGTCGAGGCGGAGCATGCCGGTGGCCGAGCGTTCGCAGGTCTCCAGGGATTCGCGGTACATCGGGACGAGGATCACGATGTCGGCGGGGGCGGGGGG
>NZ_LIRL01000513.1 GCF_001419795.1 Streptomyces niveiscabiei | reverse complement strand
GTCAGGGTGCGGCCGGCGAGGTTGGCCGTGGCGACGCCGGAGCCGACGTAGCCGCCCGCCCAGCCGAGGCCGGAGGCGGGGTCGAGGGTGGCTGTGGCGCACCAGTCGCGGGGGACGCCGAGGACGCCGGACCAGGCGTGGTCGACGCGGACGGCGCGCAGGGCGGGGAAGAAGTCGGTGAGGACCGCGCGCAGGGCGTCGACCGTCGCCTCGGGGGTGCGGCCGTCCGCGTCCGTCCGCGAGCCGAAGCGGTACGGGACACCCCGCCCGCCCAGGGCGATCCGCCCGTCGGCGGTGCGCTGCGCGTACATGTACGCGTGCGCCATGTCGCCCAGCGTCTCGCGCGCGTGCCAGCCGATCTCCTCCCAGAGGGCGTCGCTCAGCGGCTCGGTGGCGATCATCGAGGAGTTCATCGGCAGCCAGGTGCGCCGCTGTCCCTTCAGCTCGGACGTGAACCCTTCGGTGCACCGCAGGACGTACGGCGCGCGCACGGTGCCGTACGCGGTGACCGCCCGCCCGGGACGGATCTCCGTCACCGCCGTCCCTTCGTGGACGGTCACGCCGAGCCGTACGACGGCGTCCAGAAGCCCCGTCAGCAGCTTGACGGGGTGCACGCGCGCGCCGTGCGGCGTCCACGTGGACCCCAGCGTGTCGACGATACGGACCCGTTCCGACGTCTCGGCGGGCCCGTACAGCTCGCGGTCCGTCTCGCCGCACGCCACCTCGTGCTCGTGGAACGCGCGCAGGCGCGCGAGCTGTGCGGGCGTACGGGCGACCTCCAGGACGCCGCTCTGGTGGACGTCCGCGTCGATCCCCTCGGCCCGGGTGACCGCGACGACCTCGGCGACGGTGTCGTTCATGGCCCGCTGGAGCCGTACGGCGGCCTCGTGGCCGTGTACGCGCGCGTACCGGTCGCGTCCGGCGATCCCGTTGTACAGCCAGCCGCCGTTGCGCCCGGAGGCGCCGTACCCGCAGAACGCGCGCTCCAGGACGGTGATTGCGAGGGAGGGGTCGGCCTTCTTGAGGTAGTACGCCGTCCACAGGCCGGTGTATCCGCCGCCGACGATCACGACGTCGGCGGTCGAGTCCCCGGGCAGCGGATCGCGCTCCCTGGGGAGGCCGTTTCCCGCCCACCAGAAGGAGACACCGCCGTTCGCGAAAGCACCCATGCGCGGACGTTAGCCCGTACGGGTGAGGGCTGTCCCCTTCGGATTTCGTCGTCCCCGGGTCACCGGATACGCCGCGAGCCCCAGCAGGACGGCGATGAAGTGGCCGAGATCGGTGAACGTCGGCGTGACCGTCAGGGGCGCCGCGAAGAACACCAGGAGCCCCGCCGCCCAGACGTACCGCCACGGCGCGCGCAGGCGGTACGTCAGGACCGCGGCGACCCCGGCCAGCGCGTAACTCACCCCCACGTCCAGCGTGTTCATCGCCGACCTCGGCGCGACCCCCTGCTCGATCGCGACCAGCAGCGCCCCCTCGCTGATGAGCGTCGCCAGCACGTGCGCGCCGGCCGCGACGGCCAGCCACCGTGCGGTCCCCAGCCAGCGTTCCACCGGCGCGTGGATCACCGAGTACAGCGCCGCGTACGGCAGCCAGTACCCGCCGTCCAGCCACATCGCGCTCGCGACCAGCACGCGCACGGGGTTGTCCGACAGCTCGTGCAGGTTCGTCGACCGCTGCCGCAGGAACTCCTCCTCGAACTGCGGCGACATGCGATGCGCGGCGGCAGTCGTGAACAGCAGGATCCCCAGCCAGACGTAGGTCCCGGGGGAGCGCCGGACGTACCTCCAGACCGCCTGTGGCCCGCGCTTAATTCGCATGAGCGGATTCACGCGGTTCAGTATCGTCCGAAGGGTGATCGACATTCCGCACGGACTGGTGAAGTCTCAGCAAAGGGCCAACGGGGAGGCGGGGGTCGCTTTCCTGGAGGGGCTGCCGACGCTCGCGGAGGAGTTCCTCGCGCGCTGGGACCTGCGGCTCGACGGGCCGTCGATGCACGGCATGTGCGCGCTGATCCTGCCCGTCGTCCGTACGGACGGCCTGCGCGCCGTCCTGAAACTCCAGCTCTTCGACGAGGAGAGCGAGGGCGAGGCGGTCGCCCTGCGGCTGTGGGACGGCGACGGCGCGGTCCGCCTCCTCGACCTCGACGACGCCACCGGGACGATGCTCCTCGAACGGCTCGACCCCGAGCGCATGCTCGCGCGCGTGGCCGACGTCCACACCTCCGTCGAGGTCATCACCGGCCTGCTCGCCCACCTCACCGCCGGGCCCGCGCCGCAGGGCATGCGGCGGCTCGCCGACATCGCCGCGTCCATGCTGGAGCGCACGCCGGCCGTACTGGCCCGCATCCCCGACCCCGAGCACCGCCGTATCGTCGCCGACTGCGCCTCCGCCGTCGCCGAGGTCGCCGACGAGCCCGGCGACCGGCTCCTGCACTGGGACCTCCACGACGAGAACGTCCTCGCCGCCGACCGCGCGCCCTGGCTCGCCATCGACCCCAAGCCCCTCGCCGGCGACCCCGGCTACGACCTCTGGCCCGCCATCGCCAACCGCTTCGACGCGGACGACATCCGCTGGCGCTTCGACGCGATGACCTCCGGCCTCGGCCTGGACCGCGCCCGAGCCCGGGCCTGGACCCTGGGCCGCCTCCTGGAGAACTCCCTCTGGAACGTCGAGGACGGCGAACCCCTCGACGAGGAGGACCTGGAAATCGCACGGCGGCTCCGGAAATCCTGAAGGGGCGGCACGAGAGGCGAGGAGGATTCGGAAATTGCCCAATGACTCGGGAACTCCCGGCAAACACGGCACGTTGGACCCGGCAACAGCCCGATCCTTGGCATCGAGAACAGAGCGACAGACCTTCCTCCCCGGCCTCACCCTGGCCCGCCGCTTCTACGCCGAGGCCGTCCGCCCCCTCCTCCCCGG
>NZ_LIRL01000512.1:7463-33927 GCF_001419795.1 Streptomyces niveiscabiei | reverse complement strand
CTCCGGTGCCGAGCAGGCGGGCGAGTCCGGCGTCCTCGGGGGCCTCGGCTGCGGCTGCGGCTCCTGTTCCGGTGCGCTTCTCCATGAACTCCGCTATGTCCGCCAGCGTGTTGAGGGCGAACAGGTCCTCGTCGGCGATGGTGACGCCGAGGCGCCGGCTGAGCTCCAGGGAGAGTTCGAAGGTGGCGAGGGAGTCCAGGCCGGCGTCCTCGCGGCTCGCGTCCGGGGACAGCTGGCCGGCCTCCACCTCCAGCTCCTCGATCATGATCGTCTTCAGCAGTTCGTACACGGGTCCTCCGGTCCGATCGCCGGGCCGCTACGCGTCGGCCGGCTTCCTTCGGGGCGTCTTCCAGCGGTCGGGCACCGCGTTGGTCCGGTGCTCCCAGACGACGTTGTCGTCCCACCACTCCTCGATCCGGCGCAGCTCCGCCCCGGTGTCGGGGCCGGTGAGCCGGAAGACCATCTCGGCGACGGGCAGGCCGAGTCCGGGGGCGCTGCCGTAGCGGCGTCCGATGTCGCCGCGGGCCCGGTAGGTGACCGTCCCCGGCAGCGGGCACGTGTCGGGCAGCGCGCGCAGGACCCCCTGGGCGGGCGGGAACCAGACGAAGCCGAGCCGTTCGCCGGTCGGGCGGATCTCGACCTGGTCGCCGCGTCCGGCCTGGCCGAGCAGGCTCGCGCCGTAGAAGTTCATGCCCAGCACGGCTTCGTGGACGTCGGTGACGAGGGCCGCGCCCGCCCGGCTGGCGATCTCGCAGACGACCAGGCGGTCGTCGGCGGTGTGGAACAGTTCGAGGTGGAAGGCGCACAGGCCGGGTACGGCGGGCAGCGCGGCCACGACCTGCCGTGCGGTGTCGCGCAGCCGCTCGGACAGGGGGTCCTCGTCGGGCATCATCCCCGTCATGGTCGGGGCGTCGAAGGCGACCGAGAACCAGTCGGAGTACAGGTTGCGGGAGGGCACGGCCAGCACCGCTTCGCCGTCCTTCATGAGGCCGTTGACGTGGTAGAAGTCGCCCTCGACCCAGGCTTCGGCCAGCCGGGTGGCACCGTCGGGGCGCTCCGGGAGGGCGCTCAGGGCGTCCTCGTCCATCAGGACCGACGTGCCGTTCGACGCGCCGGAGTCGAGCTCCTTGACGACGACCGGGAAGCCGACCTTCCACGCGAACTCGGCGAGTTCGTCGTTCGTGCGGAACGCGCGCATGGGCGCGACGTCGAGGCCCGCCGCCGCCAGCGTCGTCTTCATGACGTGCTTGTCCCGGTAGGCCGTGGCGGAGGCGAGGCTCTGGCCGGGCAGGCCGAGTTCGGCCCGCAGGCGCGCCGCGCGCAGCACCTCGCGCTCACCGAGCGACAGGATCCGGCGTACGCCGAACCTGCGGGCGAGGTCGGCGAGTTGGGCGTCGGGCAGCTCCCAGAGGCTGGGCACCACCTCCAGGTGGAGGAAGCGCTCCGCGTACGCGTCGAGGTCGGCGGTGGGGATGTCCGCGCGCGTGGTCACCACGACCAGTTCGCGCTCCGCGTCCGGGAACCACTCGTGCAGGCGCGAGACGATCTCCTTGGTGTTCAGCAGGAGGAACGGACCCTGTTCGGCCGCCATGTTCACCTTTCGGTCAGTCATCGGTTCCCTCTATGCGTCCGTGCCGAAGTAGCGGTCCCCGAAGTCCCCGATGCCGGGCAGCATCCACGCGTTCTCGTCGAGCCGTTCCTCGATGGCGGAGGTCACGATCCGCACCCGGGGGTACTGCTCGCAGACGGCGGTGATGCCCTCGGGGACGGTGATGAGGTTGACGAAGACGATGTTCTCCTCGGGCACGCCGAGGTCGGTCAGCACCCGCAGGGCCGACAGGGCGGTCCCGCCGGTCGCCATGACCGGGTCGAGGAGCAGGACGTGGCGCCGGGCGAGGTCGGCGGGCAGGGCGGTGTAGTAGAGGCGGGGCTGTTTGGTCGTCTCGTCCCGCTGGATGAGGATCTTCCCGATCCTGATGCCGGGGCAGACGTTCCGCAGTTCGCCCTCCATGCTCTCCCCGGCGCGCACCACGGTGACCCCGCACAGTCCGGGGGCGAAGCGCAGCCCCTGGTAGGCGGCGCCGGTCGGGGTGCGGACCTCGTGCGGTTCGAAGGGCAGCAGGTCGAGGCCGGCTTCGAGCAGCAGGCGGATGATCCGGCGCGAGCAGTGGACGAAGTCCTCCCGGCGGGCGTCCCGGTCGCGGATCACGGTGTGCAGGGCGCACAGTTGGTCGGTCTGGGGCAGCAGGCGGACGCTGGTGCCGAGGTACTGGTCGATCGCGGGGGTGGGAGCGGGGGCGGTCGGCGCGGTCATGGGGCAGGTCTCCTCAGGCCCTCGGGACGAACTTCACGGGCAGCGAGTCGAACCCCCACAGCAGGTTCGAGCGCAGGCGGCGGACCTGGCCGGCGAGTTCGGCGACCTCGACCCGGGCCAGGAGTTCCTCGAACATCACCGTGAGTTCGAGCTTGGCGAGCGAGGAGCCGATGCAGTAGTGGTTGCCCTGGATGAAGCCCAGGTGCCGGTTGGGGTCCCGGGTGATGTCGAAGCGGTCGGGGTCGGCGAAGACGGTCTCGTCGCGGTTGGCGGAGGGCAGCCAGGCGACGACGTGGTCCCCGGCGCTGATCCGCTGCCCGCCGAGTTCGGTGTCCTCGGTGGCGGTGCGCAGCGCGTGCATGACGGGCGAGGTGTAGCGCACGACCTCCTGGATCGCCGAGGGCATGAGGGCGGGCTCGTCGCGCAGCCGCTGCCACTGATCGGGGTTGTCGATGAGGGCGAGCAGTCCGCCGACGGTGGCGTGCCGGGTCGTCTCGTTGCCGCCGGAGACGAGGGCGTCGCAGTTGTAGAGGATCTCCTGGTCGGTGAGCGGGGCGCCGTCGATCTCGCCGCACACCAGGGCGCTCATGAGGTCGTCCTTCGGCTCCCGCCTGCGCTGCTCGGCGAGGTCCTGGAAGTGGAGGAGGATCTCGGTGTGGGCCTGGATCTTGCGCGCCTCCTCGGTCTCGTCGAGGGCGGTGGAGCTCCAGGCGAAGCGGGTGCGCTCGACCATGAAGTCCCAGTCCTCGGGCGCGACGCCGAGCATGTCGCAGATGACGGAGACCGGCAGTTTCTGGGCGACGCGGGTGAACTCGCACTCCCCCTCGGCCAGCGCCTCGTCGATGGCCCTGGCGGCCGTCGCCCGCATGTTGGTCTCGAGCCGGCTCACCATGCGCGGGGTGAACGCGGAGCTGACGACCTTGCGGATCTTGTCGTGCCGGGGCGGGTCGGTGATGTTGAGCATCTTTCCGGCCGCGGCGGCGAGGACCTGCGGGTCGGAGTCGAGGCGCATCCCGTTCTGGGAGCTGAACACGCGGGGGTCGGTGAGCAGGTCCGTGCACAGGCCGTGCGTCATGACCGCCCAGAAGTGCTCCCCGTTCGCGCGCTGGTTGCGGTACACGGGGTGTTCGGCGCGCAGCCGCGCCCAGACGGGTCCGGGGTCGGAGTCCCGGTAGAGAAGCGGGTCGGACAGGTCAACGTTCATCAGCTCTCCCGTTCATCGGTGCGGTGCCGAGCACGTCGCGCAGGGCGCGCAGGACGTCGCCCTGGTGTTCGCCCAGGTAGAAGTGGCCGCCGGGGAAGGTGCGGAGGGTGAAGCGGCCCCGGGTCGCGCCGGCCCAGGCGCCCGCGTCGCCGGCTCCCACCGCCTCGTCCTGGCGGCCCACGAACGCGGTGACGTCGGTGCGCAGCGCGGGGCCGCCGGCGCGCGGAACGTAGGACTGGACGATGCGGTAGTCGTCGCGGACCGCGGGCAGGAAGGCGGAGCGCATGTCGGGGTCGTCCAGCAGGCCCGCGTTGCCGGAGCCCAGTTCCTTGAGGAGGGCCACGAGCCGGTCGTCGTCCAGGAGATGGGCGCCTTCCTGCCCGGCGAAGGGCCGCACCCGGTGCGGGGCGCCGCACCCGGAGACCACGAGGTGGCGTACGGCGCCGGCCGAGCCGTCGGCGGTGAGGCGGCGCAGGACCTCGTAGGCGACGACGGCACCCATGCTGTGCCCGAAGAGGACGGCGGGCCGGTCGAGGAGTCCGCGCAGTTCCTCGGTGACCTGGTCGGCGAGGGTGTGCAGGTCGGGCGGGAAGTCGTCCCTGATCCGGTTCTCGCGGCCCGGGTACTGGACGGCCCACACCTCGGCCCCGGCGAGGTCGCCGCCGCCCCAGTCGCGGAAGTAGCTGGCCGCGCCCCCGGCGTGCGGGAAGCACACGAGCCGGGTCTCGGCCGGTGGCCCGTAGGAGCGGAGCCAGTGGCTGTCGGGCCGGACGGCGGCGCTCTGTCGCGGTGCCACCGCCGGTCAGCTCCGCCCGGCGCGGTCCGCCGCGCCGTCGCCGGCCGCCCGGGTGACGGCCTCGGCGAGCCCGGCGATGGTCGGGGACTCGAACAGGACGCGGGCCGTCATGCCGACGTCGAACCGGGCGCGGATGCGGGCGATGAGGCTCGCGGCGAGCAGGGAGTGGCCGCCCACCTGGAAGAAGTCGGCGTCGACGCTGATGCCGCGGCGGCCGAGGATGTCCTCCCAGATGTCCGCGAGGACCGCTTCCACCGGGGTGCGCGGCGCGACGTGGGCGGCCTCGGTGCCGTCGTCGGGTTCGAGGGCGAGCAGGGCGGCCCGGTCGATCTTCCCGTTGGGGGTCAGGGGGAAGGCGTCCAGGACGTGGACGGCCGCCGGGATCATGTACCAGGGGAGGTGGCCGCGCAGGTGGGTGATCAGGTCGGCGGCGGAGGGTGCGGCCCGCTCGCTCGCGGTCACGAAGCAGACGAGGGTGCTGTCGGGGCCGTCGCCGGTCACCTGGGCGACGCAGGCCCGGACGTCCTCGTGTTCGGTGAGCACGGTCTCGATCTCGCCGAGTTCGATGCGGTAGCCGCGCAGTTTCACCTGGTGGTCGCGGCGGCCGAGGAACTCAAGGCAGCCGTCGGCGTCGGCGAGCACCAGGTCCCCGGTGCGGTAGAGCCGGCTGCCGGGCACGCCGGAGAAGGGGTCGGGCAGGAACCGTTCGGCGGTGGTCTGCGGCGCGCCCAGGTAGCCGACGGCCACGCCCGCCCCGCCGATGAACAGCTCCCCCGGCTCTCCCGCCGGGACCGGCCGCAGGGCGTCGTCGAGGACGTACGTGCGGACGTTGTCGATGGGGCGGCCGATCGGGACGGAGCTGTACTCGCTGCCCTCCCATGCGGCGCCCGGCTCGTGGACCGTGGTGGTGATGGTGCCCTCGGTCGGGCCGTAGACGTTGAACCAGCGGATGTCCTCGCCGACGTGTTTCTTCCAGGTCAGCAGCGCCTGGCGGGCCGCTTTCTCGCCGGCCACGATCATGGTGCGCAGCGCGGACTCGGTGGCGAGCCGCAGCAGGCAGTCCTCTTCCTCGACCCAGCTGTGCCAGAAGGCGGTGGGCACGCTCAGGAAGGTCGTGCCGGTGTCGATGACCTGCTGGGTCAGGGCCCGGAACGTCTGGCGCAGGGGGTCGCTGCCGAGGACGAGGGCCGCGCCGTGCAGGAGCGGCGGGAAGATCTCCTCGGCGGCGGCGTCGAAGCTCAGGGGCCTGCACTGGAGGACGCGGTCGCCGGGGGCGAAGGCGAAGTGCCGGTTCACGGCCGCGCTGTGGTTGGCCAGCGAGCGGTGCGTGACCAGGACGCCCTTGGGGCGGCCCGTGGAGCCGGAGGTGTGGATGACGTAGGCGACGTCCGACGGGATCGGTGCGGGGCCGTCCGGGGCTGGCGCGGTGTCGGCGTTCTCGCCGGGCCGGTCGAGGCAGACGATCTCGCCGTCGTAGTCGGGGAAGAGCGGCCTGAGCGGCTCCTGGGTGAGGAGCAGGCGCGCTCCCGTGTCGGCGAGGACGTACCGCAGCCGTCCGGCCGGGTACTCCGGGTCGAGGGGCACGTAGGCGGCGCCGGTCTTCAGGACCCCGAGCAGGGCCGTGATCATCTGCGGTGACCGTTCGACGCACAGGCCCACGAACGCGCCGGGGCCGATGCCGCGTCGCCGCAGCTGTGCGGCCAACTCGCTGGATTCGTCGTCGAGTTGACGGTACGTCAGTTCTTGGTCCCGCCAGATCAGGGCCGGTGCGCCCGGGGTGCGCGCGGCCTGGGCGGCGAACAGGTCGTGCAGGCAGGTGCCCGGTGCGTCGTCCCTGTCGTCCGGCGACCGGGCGGGCCGGATGTCCGGCCAGTGGGCGCCGACGTACTCCAGGCACTCCTGGCGGCTCGCCGCCCGGTGCGCGACGCGCCAGCCCGGTGGTACGTCGAGGCCGCCGGCCCACAGAGCGTGCCGGTTCTCGCTGTTCACCAGGACCAGAGAGACACCGTTGTCGTCATGTATCGGGTTGACCACGGCTCGCAGTCCCCTTCGGATGCTAAAGGTGCGGCGTACGGACTGGCGTTGTGCCAGGAGCAGCCCCCGCCAGGGAGGCGGCGGGGGCTGCCCTCGGGGGCAGTGCCCGCACAGCATGGCTCCGCGTCCCTGCAAGGGCCTCGCCGCCTCGCTTGCCCCGCCCGTCACGCCGCCCGGTCAGCGCGACGGCGAGCCGTCGGCAAGGTCACGGGCCCAGGCTGCTGCTCGTGGGAGCCCCGTATCCGGGCCCCGCGACCGGCCCCGGGCCGGAGCACGCCGCACCTTGACGGAAAGGCGACTGCCCATGCAAGCAACTGGACGGCTGTCCGTATCGATACTCGGCGCCGGGCTCATCGGTATGGACCTGGCGACCAAGATCATGCGTTCGGACCGCCTCGACCTGCGGCTCGTCGCGGGCCGGCACGACGCCGCTCCAGGGCTGCGGCGCGCGGCGCGGCGCGGTCTGCCGGTCGCGACCGGGGGCATCCAGTCCCTCGTCGACGCCGGGGAGGACTTCGACGTGGTGTTCGACGCGACCAACGCGTCCTGCCACGCCGAGCACGCGGAGCGGCTCGCGGGGTCCGGCGCGATGATCGTCGACCTGACGCCCAGCCGGGTCGGGCAGATGATCGTCCCGACCGTCAACCGGGCGGACATCGGCTCCCACCGGGACATCTCCATGGTGACCTGCGGCGGGCAGGCGTGCGTGCCGGTCCTGCACGCGATAGCGCGGGAGCACGAGATCGAGCGCATCGAGGTCGTGACGACGGCCGCGACCCTGAGCGTGGGCCGCGCCTCGCGCCTGAACCTCGACGAGTACGTGCAGACGACGCGGGACGCGATCCGCTGGTTCACCGGCGTCGAGGACGTGAAGGCGCTCGTCAACATCAGCCCGGCGCGGCCCGCGGCCACCTTCCGGGTCGCCATGTACCTGGTGGGCAAGGACCTCACCACGGCGTCGGTGCGCTCGCTGGTGGCCGGGGCCGCCGAGGAGATCCGCTCGTACGTCAAGGGGTTCGACGTGAGCGTGTGCACCGTCAACGACTCCACGGCCTTCGTCTCCGTGGAGGTCACGTCGTCCGGCGACCACTTGCCGTCCTACGCCGGGAACCTCGACATCATCAACTCCGCCGCGATCCAGGCCGCCGAGTGCTACGCGGCGGACCTCCTCGCGCCGGCGGGCAGGGAGACCGCATGAGCCAGGAAGCGGGCAGGCCGATCCTGATCCACGACCCGACGCTGCGCGACGGCCAGCACGCCGTGCGGCACAGCCTGGGCGCCGAGCAGTTCCGCGCGTACCTGAAAGCGGCGGACGCCGCGTCGGTCCCGTTCGTCGAGGTCGGCCACGGCAACGGGCTGGCCGCCTCGTCCCTCCAGGTCGGCCGGGCCCGGCTGAGCGACGACGAGATGATGTCGATCGCCCGGGAGACCCTGACGACCAGCAAGCTGGGCGTGCTCATGTTCCCGGGCTGGGCCACGACCCAGGACCTCAAGAACGCCCTCGCGTACCAGGTCGACCTGGTGCGCATCGCGACGCACTGCACCGAGGCGAGCGTCGCCGAACGCCACCTCGGCTTCCTGCGGGACGAGGGCGTGGAGGCGCACGGCATCCTGCTGATGACGCACATGGCGAGCCCCGACCAGCTCGCCGAGGAGTGCTCGCGCCTGGTCGGGTTCGGCGCCACCGGCGTCGGCATCCTCGACTCTTCGGGCCACTTCCTGCCCTCGGACGTCACGGCGCGCATCGAGGCCATCTGCGCGGCGGTCGACGTGCCGGTGATGTTCCACGGGCACAACAACCTCGGGATGGCCGTGGCGAACTCGGTCGCGGCAGCAGAAGCGGGCGCGGGCATCCTCGACGCGTGTGCGCGGGGCTTCGGCGCGGGCGCCGGCAACACGCAGCTGGAGGTCCTGGTGCCGGTGCTGGAGCGGCTGGGGTTCCGGACGGGCATCGACCTGTACCGGCTCCTGGACGCCGCGGACCTCGCCGAGCGGGAGCTGATGCCGGCGCCGCCCGCCATCGACTCCGTGTCCATCGTCAGCGGGCTGTCCGGCGTGTTCTCGGGGTTCAAGAAACCGGTGCTGGACATCGCCGCGCGGGAAGGCGTCGACCCGCGCGACGTCTTCTTCGAGCTCGGGAGGCGTCAGGTGGTCGCGGGCCAGGAGGACCTGATCGTGGAGGTGGCGATGGCCCTGCGCGCCGCCCGGGACAGGGACGGCCTCACCGGCGGCGGGACCGGGCCGTGCTGACCGTGAACGAGAACTCCCGGTACTTCGTCCCGGCCCCCTCCGTGGGCAGCATCCTCGGGGACGCCGAACTCGCGGCGCTGGACAGGGTCGTGCGGTCCGGCGAGAGCCTCTCGCAGGGGCGCTGGCGGGACGCGTTCGAGCAGGCGATGCGCGAGCACATCGGCAGCCGGTACGCGATGACCGTCACCAGCGGCACCGTCGCCGTCGCGCTCGCCGTGCACCTGCTGGACCTCGCCCCCGGCGACGAGGTCATCGTGACGCCGCAGACCTTCAAGGCCACCGCCGACCCGCTGCTGGCCCACGACGTGACCGTCCGCTTCTGCGACGTGGAGCCGGACACCCTGAACGTGGACCCCGCCTCGTTCGAGTCGCTGATCACCCCGCGCACCCGGGCCCTGATCCTGGTCCACTACGGCGGCCGGCCGGCCCGGATGGACGAGATCATGCGGGTGGCCCGGCGGCACGGCGTCCGGGTGATCGAGGACTGCGCCCACGCGCTGGGCGCCCTCTACCGGGGCCGGCGGCCCGGCGTCCTCGGCGACATCGGGTGCTTCAGCTTCCACTCCAGCAAGAACATCACGACCCTCGGCGAGGGCGGCATGCTCACCTTCGGCGACCCGGAGTGGGCCGAGCGCGTCGACCGCATCCGCTCCAACGCCGCCGACGGGGCCTTCGTCCCGTCCCCGCTGCGGGCCGGTCCTTACGACCGCGCCGAGCCCTGGATGATGTGGGCGGGCGACTCGTACGAGAACGAGTGCCTGCGCGTCCGCCACCCCGGCGGCAACGCCACGCTCAGCGAGGCCGGGGCGGCCGTCGGGCTCGTCCAGCTGGAGCGGCTCGGGGAGCTGGCGGGGCGGCGGCGGTGGATCGCCGGCCGGCTCGCGCAGACGCTGGCGGAGTTCCCGCAGGTGCGGCTGGCCGAGGTGCCCGAGGACGTCCACCACCCCTACCACCTGTTCACGTTCTTCGTCCGGCCGGGCCAGGGGGCGAGCCGCGACGACGTCATCCGCGCCCTGGAGGACGCCGGGGTGCAGGTGCAGGTGCGCTACTTCCCGCTGCATCTGCGCCCGGAGTGGCGGGGCCGGGGCCACCGGCTCGGGGAGTGTCCGGTCACCGAACGGGTCTGGTTCCACGAGCAGGTCAACCTGCCCTGCTACCCGTCGATGACCGACGGCCAGGTCGAGCACCTGGTGCTGGCCCTGAAGTCCGCGCTCACCGGACGCCGGGGCGCGGGCGGGGACGGAACGCCGGACTACGAGGAGGCCCGGGCATGACGGAGTCGTACGACGTGGTGGTCGTGGGCGGCGGGCCCATCGGCCTGGCCTCCGCCTGGGAGGCGGCCGGGCGCGGCCTGCGGGTCCTGGTCCTGGAGCGGCACGCGTTCTTCAACGAGACCGCGGGGACGAGCGGCGCCGAACGCCACTGGCGCCTCCAGTACACCGAGGAGGACCTGTTCCGCCTCACGCTGGAGACCCTTCCGCTGTGGCGGGCGCTGGAGAGCCGGTGCGAGCGCCGCCTCATCCACGAGATCGGCAGCCTCTGGTTCGGGGACACCGACGTGGTCACCAACGAGGGCCAGATAGCGGGCACCGCCGAGATGATGGACAAGCTCTCGGTGCGCTACGAGTGGCTCAGGGCCACCGACATCGAGCGGCGGTTCGGGTTCCGGAACCTGCCCCGGGACTACGAGGGGTTCCTCCAGCCCGACGGCGGGACCATCGACGTCAGGGGAACCCTGTCGGCCCTCTTCACCCTCGCCCAGGCGGCCGGCTGCACCCTGCGCGCCGGTGAGGCGGTGACGGCGCTCGTGCCGGACGGGAGCGGCGTCACCGTCACCACCGACCGGGGCACCTACCGGGCCGGCAAGGCCGTCCTGGCCTGCGGCCCCTACACCAACGACCTGCTGGAGCCGCTGGGCGCGCGGCTCGCGTACTCGGTGTACGAGATGGCGATCGCCACCTACCGGCAGGCCGCCCCGGTGGCCGGGTCCGTGGCCGGGTCGGTGGCCGGGTCGCCGTTCTGGTTCGCCTTCCAGCAGCCGACGCCGGAGGACACCAACCTGTTCTACGGGTTCGGCCACAACCCGTGGGCGCCCGGGGAGTTCGTGCGCTGCGGGCCGATCTTCGAGGTCGACGCGCTCGACCACCCGTCGGCGGCCACGGGCGTCGCCGACCCGCGCCAGATGCGGCGCCTGTCGGGCTGGCTGCGCGACCACGCGCCCCACGTCGACCCCGACCCGGCGAAGACCTCGACCTGCCTGGCCGTGCTGCCCACGGACACCGAACGGCAGTTCTTCCTCGGCACCGCCCGCGACCTGATGCCGCACGGGGAACGGCTCGTCGTGTACGGCGCGGGCTGGGCGTTCAAGTTCGTCCCGCTCTTCGGCCGGATCTGCGCCGACCTCGCCGCGGACGACGCCACCCCGTACGACATCTCACGGCTCGCCCTGCAATCGGCCCAGGCAGGTGACCGGACGTGAATCCGTTCCGCCCTGATGATCCCGGGCTTCCGCGCGTCCCGCCGGACCGCGCGCGGGAGTACCGCGACCGCGGCTGGTGGCTGCCCGAGCGGGTCGACCGGCTGGCGCTGCGCCACGTGGACGACGATCCCGGCAAGGAGGCCGTCCGGGGCCCCGGCGGCCGGCTGACCCGGCGCGAGCTGGCGGACGCCGTCACGGGCGCCGCCGCCCGGCTGGCCGCCCTCGGGATCGCGCGCGGGGACCGCGTCCTCGTCCAGCTCCCGAACGACCTGGAGCTGGTCGTCCTGCCGCTGGCGCTGATGCGGCTGGGCGCGCACCCGGTCATGGCGGTGCCCACGCTGCGCCGCCGCGAGCTGCTCGCGGTGGTGGCGGCGACCCGGCCCACGGCCGTCGCCGTACCGGGCCGGTGGCAGCGCTTCGACCATGTCGCGCTGGCGCGGGAACTCCAGGAGAGCTGCCCGGACCTCCGGCACGTCCTGGTCGCCGACCGCGCCTCGGACACCGTGCCCGACGGCACCGAGGACCTCGTCGCGCTGTGCCGTCCGGACCCCGGGGCGAAGCCCCTGCCCGATCTGGGGCCGCCGCTGGCCGACGAGCCCGCCGTCTTCCTGCTGTCCAGCGGGACCACCGGGCCGCCGAAGGCGATCGCGCGCGCCCACGAGGGCTACGGCTACATGATCCGCACGGCCGCCCGGTGGGCCGGGCTCTCGGCGGACACGGTGTACCTCGCCGTCATGTCGGGGGCGCACGGGTTCGTCCTCAACTGCCCCGGTATGCTGGGCGTCCTGGCCTTCGGCGGGCGGATCGTCCTGGGCTCGCCGGGAGATCCCGGGGCGGCCCTCGACCTCGTCGACCGGGAGGGGGTGACGCACACGACGCTGGTGCCCGCGCTGGTCACCCAGTGGCTGGACGAGGTCCGCAGGCGGGGCCGCGGGCCGAAGACGCTGCGCGTGATGCAGGCGGGCGGCGCCCGTCTGGAGCCCACCCCGGCGGCCGAGGCCCGGAAGTTGCTCGGCTGCACGGTGCAGCAGTGCTACGGCATGAGCGAGGGCCTGCTGACCTACACCGCCCTGGACGACCCCGCCGACGTCATCGCCCACACCCAGGGCCGCCCGGCCTCGCCCGGCGACGAGATCCGCGTCGTGGCCGAGGACGGCACGGAGGTGGCCCCGGGCGAGACCGGGGAGCTGCTGACCAGGGGCCCGTACACGGTCGCCGGGTACTACGCGGCCCCCGAGGCCGACGCGCGCGCCTTCACCGCCGACGGCTTCTACCGCACCGGCGACCTGGCCCGCCGCCACCCCTCGGGCGGCCTGGTCGTGGAGGGCCGGATCGGCGACGTCATCAACCGGGGCGGGGAGAAGATCTCCGCCGGGGAGATCGAGTCGCTGCTCGGGGAACACCCCTTGCTGCGGGCGGTCGCGGCGGTCGCCATGCCGCACCCGGTGTGGGGGCAGACCGTCTGCGTCTTCGCCGTCCCCGCCGACCCGGCCGACCCGGGGAAGCAGCCGACGTTGCTGGGCGTGCGCCGCTTCCTCACCGGGCACGGCATCGCCACGTACAAACTGCCCGAGGACCTGCGGATCGTCGACGCCCTGCCGATGATCGGCGTCGGGAAGATCAACCGGGTCGCCCTTCGCGCGGCGGCACAGGAACGGGAACGGACCCCATGACCGAGATCCTCGACCACGACACCCCGTCGTTCCCGATGGCCCGCGCGTGCCCCATGCACCCGCCTGCCGAGTACCGGGAGCTGCGCGGGCGGGAGCCGGTCAGCCGGGTCCGGATGCCCGACGGCCAGCTGGCCTGGCTGGTCACCGGGCACGAGGAGGCCCGCAAGCTGCTCGCCGACCCGCGGGTCAGCGCCGACCGCCTGCACCCGGCGTTCCCGGGGAGGCTGACCGCCGAGCAGCGCGGGGCGGCCGAGCGGGTCCGCCGGCTCAGCACCCGGCGCTCCATGATCCACCTGGACGGCGCCGAGCACGGGGCCCACCGCAAGCTCCTGACCGGCGAGTTCTCGCTGCGCCGGATCGCCGCGCTGCGCCCGCGCGTCCAGAGAATCGTCGACCGCAGCATCGACGACCTGCTGGCCGCGCCGCAGCCCGCCGACCTCGTCGAGCACGTGTCGGAGACGGTGCCGTCGCTGGTGATCTGCGAGCTGCTGGGCGTGCCCCACGAGCGGCGCCGCGAGTTCCACACGTGGGCGGGCATGCTGGTCAGCCGGTCCGTCCCCGTGCGGGAACGCGCCGCGGCCTCCGACGCGCTCAACGAGTTCCTGGAAGACCTCGTCACCGAGAAGGAGCGAGGCGAACCCTCCGACGATCTGATCGGGCGGCTCATCGCCCGCAACCGGCAGACGCCGGTGATGACGCACGACGAGATCGTCGGCACCGCCGTCATGCTGCTGGTCGCCGGGCACCAGACCACCGCGAACATGATCTCGCTGGGCGTGGTCGCGCTGCTGGAGCACCCGGAGCACCGGGCGCGCATCGCGGCCGACCCCGCGCTGCTGCCCCCGGCGATCGAGGAGATGCTGCGCTACTTCAGCGTCGTGGAGAACGCGCCCGCCCGGGTCGCCACCGAGGACATCGAGATCGGCGGCGTCACCATCCGCAAGGACGAGGGCATCGTCGTGTCGGGCCTGGCCGCCGACTGGGACGAGGAGGTCTTCGCCCACCCGGACCGGCTCGACTTCGAGCGCGGCGCGCGCCACCACGTCGCCTTCGGGTACGGCGTCCACCAGTGTCTCGGGCAGAACCTGGCCCGGGTGGAGCTGGAGGTCGTGTTCGAGACGCTGCTGCGGCGGGTGCCGGGCCTGTCGCTGGCCGGGCCGGCCGGGGACCTGCCGTACAAGGACGACGCCGGGATCTACGGCATCTACCAGGTGCCGGTGAACTGCTGATGCGCGTCATCGCGGACAGGGGCCGGTGCGTCGGCGCCGCCCAGTGCGTCCTGGCGGCGCCCGCCGTCTTCGACCAGGACGAGGAGGGGCTGGTCGCGCCGCTGACGGTGGAACCGGCCGGGGCGGAGGGGGCGGCCGTCCGGCAGGCGGTCCATCTGTGCCCGTCGTCGGCCATCCGGATCGACGAGGAGTGACCGGGAGGGACGAGGAGAGCCACCGACGGAAGCCGCCGCCCGAACTGTCTCGGGCGGCGGCTTCCGTCGGTGCCGGGCCGTCGGTGTCCGGCCGGGGCTCGCGGGCTACTCGAAGAAGGCCATGGAGACCGACTGCCGTACCAGGCCCCGCCCTTCGGCGACCGGTGCCATCTGGTGCCAGGACGAGGGCGAGGCCGAGTAGAACCAGGCGGTGCCTCCCGTCGGGGGCATCGTCGAGGCGGGGCCGGCCGATCTGTCCGGGCCGGACCAGTACTCCTGTTCTCCGCCGCCGTCGGCCGGCCAGTGCTCGTTGAGGTGCAGGGCCAGAGCGAGCCTCTTGTGCTGTTTGCCGGCGCTGAGGTCCTCGAAGTCGCCGTCGTAGTGGTAGTAGATCTCGGCCCGGCGGTGGAGCCCGGCGGTGTCCACGCCGGTCTCGCGGCGGAGCCAGCCGCTGAACTCGTCGGACAGCAGGTCGGTGACCAGTTCGCGCCAGGGCGCCGACAGGGGGATGTCGTCGGGGGTGATCCCGGTCTTGTTGTCGGAGAACGGCAGGACGGACGAGCGGTAGCGGCGCCGTACGTCACCGGTCGAGGTGTCGATCCGCCGGAACAGGCCCGCGTCCGGCGCGGTGGCGCCGAGGCCGGCCAGGTCGCGCGCGGAGAGCAGACCGGCACCGCGGAAGTGCCGGAAGGGGTGGTCCCACGTTTCGAGCCGGACGTCCAGGTTGATCAAGACTCGCACCTCTCGGCGGCCGGCGGGGTGTGCCGGTTCGGGTATCAGGGCTGCCCCGTCAGTCTCGCCGGGCCGCTTGCCGTGCGATGGCGTGCCGGTTTGCGAAGACCTTGCTGCTGCGGGGCGGCGGCGGCAAGGCACCGGCAGTGGGCGGGCAGCGGATCGACAAGGGGTCGGCAGGGGCCCGCGGCCAGGCTGTGGCCAGGTCGATTCCCGGCGGCCGACCGGTCGTCCCGGGTTTCCCGGATCAACTCCAAGGAGGCACCGTGGTGCTGACGCTCGACTCGGCGCTGGAGGAACGCACCCAGCCGTTCCAGCTCTTCCGCGGCCGTGACCTGCTCGACGACGGGCAACTGGAGCAGTTGCTCGCGACCATGCCGACCGCCGACGTCGCGAAGATCGCGGTCGAGGACCCCAAGCACGAGAAGCAGTACCGGATGAACCTCGTGGACCTCGTCGTCCTGGAGCAGGACGCCCCGGTCTTCCCGCGCCTGCCGGAGATCTGGCGCGACCTCGTGGAGGACCTGCGCGGCGCGGAGTTCACGGCCTGGCTGGAGAAGTCGACCGGGATCGCGCTGGCCGGGCTCCAGCGCAGCATCGGCCTCTACACGCACCGCAACGGCGACTACCTGTCGGTGCACAAGGACAAGCCGACCAAGGCGATCACCGTGATCCTCTACCTGAACCGGGACTGGCCGATCGAGGCGGGCGGACAGTTCCAGATCTTCGCCTCCCCCAAGGCGAGCCCGACGGAGGAGATCAGCCCGGTCGGCGGCCAGCTGCTCGCCTTCCCGCCCACCGACAGGTCCTGGCACGCGGTCTCGAAGATCGAGCACCCGCAGGGGACCGAGCGGATCACGGTCCAGATCGAGTACTGGCTGGACACCGAGCTCGCGGGCTCCGCGTACCGGCCGCAGAACTGACCGTCCGGCGCCCGGCACCCACTGTGCCGGAACCGAAAGGACCCCCCATGGGAAAGATCGTGGACGAGCCCCGGAAGATCCTCGTGATCTGGCCCCCGCAGGTGCTCAGCTACTTCAACGCGGGGCACCACCTCGCGCTCTACCAGGTCGCCGGTCACCTGCGCGCCGTCTACCCCGGCGCGCAGGTGACCGCGATCGACGCCAGTGTCGAGCGGCTGACCTGGAAGGACGTCGGCAGCAGGCTCTTCCAGGAGCGGTACGACGTGATCGCCGTGATGAACGAGTTCGACGGCATCGACGGTCTGCGCCGGCTCGTCTCCTACGCCCGGGCGCTGAACCCGCACGCCCCGGTCATCACGTTCGGCCGGCTGTCCGGGGTCAACCCCCGCTTCTTCGAGCGCTTCGACATCGACGCGATCGTGGAGAACGGCGACTTCGAGGCCGGTGTCGGCGCCGCGATCGAGGTCTTCCGCGGCCGGGCCACCGAGGCGCCGGGGGTGCACCTGCGCCGCGACGGCTCCTGGACCGCTCCGCAGCGCCGCGGCGACCTCCTCCCGGCGGAGGACTGGTACCTGCCCACGCCGGACGAGATCCCCTACGCCCACTACGACGCCCTCTACTTCGACGACGCCAACAAGTTCTGCGGCATCCCGCGCCGCCGCGAACTCGTCGTCCCCGCGGCTCGCGGGTGCCCGGTCGGCTGCTCCTACTGCGAGGTGCCGCTGATCTACACGCGCAAGGAGCGGCGGCTCACGGTCGAGCGGACGCTCCGGTACATCGAGGAGTCGTTCGCCGCGGCACCGTTCGAGTACGTGGCGTTCTACGCGCCGACGTTCACGCTGGACAAGAAGTGGATGGAGGAGCTCTGCCGGGAGCTGACCGGCCGGGGGTCCCCGTACCCGTGGAAGTGCGCTACGACGGTCCACCACCTCAGCGAGGGCATGATCCGGTCGATGGGTGAGGCCGGCTGCGTGCGGATCAGCGTCGGTCTGGAGACGCTCGACCCGCAGGAGGGCGCGCTGCTGCCCCGGGCGAAGCAGAAGTCCGCGCTGGACCTCGACCGGCTCTCGGCCTGGTGCGCGGAGTCGGGCATCGAGCTGAACTGCTTCGTCATCGTCGGGCTGCCCGGCACCACGATCGAGGGCGCCGAGCGGACCATCGAGGCCGTCCAGGAGCGCGGCGGGCGGGCCCGGCCGACCGTGTACGCCCCCTGGGAGCTGGCGGGCCCCGATCTCCAGGACCACGAGATGGCCGCGTTCAACCGGCAGTTGTTCGTGCCGGGCACCCACGCGCTGACCGACGACGAGCTGACCCGCGGCTACGACATCGTCTTCGGCAGCCAGCCGGACGTCACGCAGGTGTTCGAGAACATCCCGGCCCGCGCCGCCGGCCCGGCCCTGCGCCCGGTATGAGGGACGAGACACTCGTGCCGGCGCGGGAGGGTTCCCCGTTCCGGCGGGAGAGCGCCGGCCGGTTCCGCAACCGGCGCGTCCGGGTCCCCGACGAGATCAACCTGAAGAACTGCGGGCTGCTCGACGACCGGGCGGCGGCGGTGCACCGGGCCACGCTGGCCGCGTTCGACCCGGACGACGTGCTGACCTACCCCATCCTGGGTCCGCTCCAGGGCCTGCTGGCCGACCGGTTCGGGGTGGACGCCGACTCCCTCGTGCTCACCGCGGGCAGCGATCCCGGGCTGAACCTGCTGACCCGGGCGTTCCCCGAGGCGGCGCGGATCGTCCTGCACCAGCCGAACTTCGACGGCTGGGCGAAGTTCGCGGCGATCTCGGGCTGTGTCCTCGACCCGGTCGCCCCGGACCCGGCCACCGGCCTGTTCGACCTGCGTGACCTCGCGCGGCGGCTGCACGCGGGAGCGCCGGCGTTCGTCGTCGTCACCACCCCGCACAGCTTCACCGGGCAGGTGCACGGGAGGGAGGAGCTGGCCGAGCTGGCCGAGGCCGTCGCCGAGCACGGGAGTCTGCTGGTCGTGGACACCGCCTACCTGGCGTTCACCGAGGGCGGCGAGGAGTCGGTGCGCGGCCTCACGGGGTTGCGGCACGTGGTCCGCGTCAACACGTTCTCGAAGTCCTACGGCCTGTCGGGCGCCCGGATCGCGGTGACGCTCGCGCACCCGGCGACGGCCCGGCACCTGTTCGACCTCGACCCGGAGGGCCCGGTCTCCGCGCTCGCGGTGGCGCTGCTGCGGCGTTCGCTGGAGGAGCAGGCCGTCTTCACCGGGATCTGGGCCGACGTGCGGCGGCTGCGGGAGCGGTTCGCGGCCGAGGTGGAGCGTACGGTGCCCGGCTGGCGGGCCCGGCCGAGCGGCGGGAACTTCGTGACCTGGGACGTCCCCGACGCGACGGCCGCCGGGGCCGCGAGCCGGTACCTCCTGGAGCGGGGCATCGTCGTACGGGACCTGTCCGGGGCGCCGGGGCTGCCCGCCGCGGTGCGGATCGCGGTCGCGAACGAGGCCGTCGTCCGCCGGGTCGTCGCCGCCCTGGGCGACTGGCAGCGGGGGGAGGCGGCATGAGCCCCCGCGTGCACACCCGCATGGACACCCGGCGGATCGCGGTCCCGGGCCTGCCCAACGTGCGTGACCTGGGCGGGCTGCGCGGTCCCGGCGGGGGGTACCTGCGGCGGGGGCTCCTCGTCCGGGGTCCGGCGCCGTCCCCGGATACGGCGCCGGCCCTGGACGACCTGGGCATCCGTACCGTCGTCGATCTGCGTCTGGAGGAGGAGCGCCGGCTGTACCGGGGGCCCGAGGCCACCGGGGCGACCGTGCTGTCGCGTCCCGTGGCCGGCGACATGAGCCGGATCCGCGGCAATGTGCGGCCCCTGCCCAGCGACTACCTCGCGAACTACCGCGACATGCTGAAACGGGCGGCGCCGGTCGCGGCGGAGATCGTGGAGTTGCTCGCCGCCGGCGCGGAGGTGCCCGTCTACATCTGCTGCGCGATGGGCAAGGACCGCACCGGCGTCGTCAGCGGCCTGGTCCTGCGGGCGCTCGGGGTGCGGACGGCGGACGTCGCCCGGGACTACGCCCTGACCGCCCGCGCCTACCGCGCCCTGCGCAGCGGCGATCCCCGCCCGGGCTGGACCCGCGAGGACTCCCTCGCGCAGCTGCGGCTGCGGACCTCCACCCCGGCGGCGACGATGCGCTCGCTGATCGCCGGGATCGAAGCCGAACACGGCAGCGTCGCCCGGCTGCTCACGCTGCACGGCCTCCGGGAGGAGACCCGGCTGCGCACGGTCGCCGGCGCGTTCACCCACCCCGTCCACCTGTGAGGAAGAAGACGTGTCCCTCGTCGACATCGACACCATCAGCCGGGCCGAGCTGGAACAGGACCCGTTCGGCCACGCCGTGATCCCCCGCTCGTTCGTCACGGACGCCGTCGCCGAGCGGTTGCGCGGCGAGTTCAGCGACGCCGGCTTCGAGGAGTCGCAGCGCACGGACGTGAACCGCTCGGACAAGCAGTACCGGATGTTCAACCGGAGCCTCGTCACCGCGGGCGCGGTCGACCGGGACCAGGTGGGCGCGCTTCCCGCGAGCTGGCAGCAGCTCGTCGAGGACGTCGTGTCACGGCCCTACCGCGCGGCGCTGTCCGCGCTGACCGGCGTCGACCTGGACGCGTGCCTGGTCGAGGCCCGCATGACGCGCTACGCCCGGGGCTGCTGGATCGAGCCGCACACCGACCGCCCGGACAAGGCGGTGACCCACCTCTTCTACTTCAACGACGGGTGGGACGCGCGGTGGAGCGGTGACCTGCGGCTGCTGCGCAGCGCCGACATGGCCGACTGCGCGAAGCGGGTGGCGCCGACCACCGGGACGTCCGTCGTCCTGGTGCGCTCGGACCGGTCCTGGCACGGCGTCCCGCCGGTCGCCGACAGCTGCCCCGTGGACCGGCGGGCGCTGCTCGTGCACTTCGTCCGCCCGTGACCCGGTGGACGAAGGAGCGAGAGACGCCGGGTAAGCGCACCTACCTGGTGGCGCTGACCGTCGACTGCGTGGGCAACGGCCTGTGGACGCCGGTCGCGCTGATCTTCTTCACCCGGGGCCAGCACCTCCCGCTGGCGCACGTCGGTGCCGCGCTGACGGTCGGCGGGCTCCTCGGCCTGCTCGCGGGGCCGGTGAACGGCCTGCTGGTGGACCGGTGGGGTCCGGCGAACGGCGCGGCCCTGAGCTACGCCGTGCGCACCGGGGTGTTCGCGCTGTTCCCCCTCGTCTCCGCGACGTGGCAGGTCGGCGTGCTCGCCGTGGTCGCGGCTGCCTCGGACCGGCTGTTCTGGACGGCCAGCACACCGCTGCTGGCCCGGCTGGTCCCGGCCGGTGAACTCATCGGCGTGCTGAGTACGGCGAGCGTGCTGAAGGTCAGCGGCTGGGCGGTGGGCGGCGCGGTCGGCGCGACCGCCGGGGGCCTGCTGATCGGCAGCAGTACGGGACTGCACCTGGTCGCGTACGCCAACGGCCTGACGTACGCGGCGGCCATGGGCCTGGTGCTCACGGTGCGCCGGCACGTCCGGCCCGTCCCCGGGGCCGAGCCCTCGGCCGACGGACGCGAGTGGCGGTGGCGCGACCTGCGGGACGACCCCGGGTTCCTGCGGCTGTGCCTGCTGACGCTGCTGCTGGCGTTCGTCTCCGACTGCCTGACGGCGATGCTGCCGGTGGTCGCCATCGTGGTGCTGGGGCAGCCGTCGTGGGTGCCGGGGGTGGTGATCGCCGTCGCCTGCGTGGCGATGGCCGTGGCCCGGCGGCCCGCCGTCGCCTACGCGCGGCGCGTGCCCGCCCCGCGCGCGCTGCGCCTGGCGGCCGGCTTCTTCACCCTGGCGGTCCTCGTCATGGCGCCGGCCGGCTGGGCGGGGCCGGCCACGACGGCGGTCGTCCTGTGCGCGGCGCTGGTCGGCACGCTCGGCGACGCCCTGTTCGCCCCGGTCGTCACGACGACGGCGAACGCCGCCGCCCCGCCCGGTCTCGCCGGCCGCTACAACGCGACCTTCCAGACGTCCTTCGGCGTCGCGGGCGCCATCGCCCCGGCGGCCGGTACGGCACTGCTGGCGCACGGCAACGCCGCCCTGTGGCTCGGCCTGGCCGTCGTCTGCGCCGGGACGGCCCTGTCGGTCGGGTTCCTGACCAGGCCGACCCGGCCGGTGAGCCCGGGTCACCCGCCCGGCCGGGAAGGGCTGCGGCGGGTCGTCGTCGGCGGGATCTCCGGTGCCGGCAAGACGACGCTGGCCGGGGCCCTCGCCGGAGCCCTTGACCTGCGGCACATCGAGATGGACGCGCTCTACCACGGGCCCGGCTGGACGCGCCGCGCGGAGTTCGCGGACGACGTGGAGCGCGCCACGCGGGCCCCGGCGTGGATCTGCGACGCCCAGTACCACTGGGTGGTCGGTGACCTGCTCGGCGAGCGCGCCGACACGTTCGTCTGGCTCGACCTGCCCCGCCGGACCGTCATGCGCCGGGTGCTGCGGCGCTCGCTGGTCCGGGCCGCCACCGGCCGGGAGCTGTGGCACGGCAACCGGGAGACCTGGCGGTCGATGCTGCGCGACCCGCACCACCCGCTGCGCTGGGCCTGGTCCCAGCACGCCACCCGGCGCGCCGAGACGGCCGCCTACCTCGCTCTGCACCCCGGCCTGAGCGTCGTCCACCTGACCAGCGCGGGACAGGCGCGGCGGTGGCTGCGCTCGATTCCGCGCCGGACCGCTCCGCCCGACCCCTCACCCCCCAGCGCAGGAGGTATCACCATGCAGGACCGTCGGCGAGAAGCCGCTCCCCCCGGGGAGCCGCTGCTGGAGATCCACGGCGGGAACCGGCTCTCCGGGTCAGTCCGGACCTCCGGGTTCAAGCACTCCCTGGTCACCACCGTGGCCGCGGCGGCCACCGCGAGCGCGCCGGTACGCGTCGCGAACTGCCCGGACATCGTCGAGACCGAGGTGCTGGGCGAGATCTTCCGCGCGGCGGGCGCGCACGCCCACTACGACGGGCCGGCCGAGACGTTCACCGTCGACGCGTCCGCCTGGGAGCGCACGGAGCTGCCGGCCGAGCTCGTCGGCCGTATCCACGGCTCGCTCTACCTGCTGCCCGCCCTCGTCTCCCGGGGCGGCGCGGCCCGGCTGGCCGCGAGCGGGGGCTGCACGATCGGCGAGGGCCCCCGGGGCAGGCCCGTCGAGCATCTCCTCGACGTGATGGAGCGGTTCGGCGTCACCACCCGGCTCACGGCGGACGGTTCGGTGGACCTCACCGCCGAGCGGCTGAAGCCGTGCACCATCGACATGCTCGACTACACGCGCAACAAGGCGCTGATGAGCGGGCCCTGCTACAGCGGGGCGGTCAAGACGGCGCTGCTGATGGGGGCGGTCACGCACGGCACGACCACCCTGCACCACCCGTACCTCAAGCCCGACGTCACCGACATGGTCACCGTGCTGCGCGAGCTCGGCGCCGACATCGAGTTCGCCGGGCCCGAGACGTGGGTCGTCCACGGGCGGGGCCCTGAGGCGCTGAACCGGGCCGCCGAGGTCACGCTGATCCCGGACCTGATCGAGGTGGTCACCTGGATCTGCGCGGGCGTCCTCCTGGCGGACGAGCCGCTGACGGTCACCGGTCCCGGCATCGACCGCGCGGTCCACGCGCTCGCCCCCGAGTTCGACCTCCTGGACCGCATGGGGGTACGGGTCGACGTCGCCGCCGACGAGGTGACCGTGCACCCGATGGAGAAGCCGCTGCGGCCCGTGGAGTTCACCGCCATGTCGCGGGGCGTGTTCAGCGACAGCCAGCCCTTCTTCGCCCTGCTCGCGGCGTATGCCGAAGGCCCCACCTACATCAGGGAGGCCGTCTGGGAGCACCGCTTCGGCTTCGCCCCGGAGCTGGCGGCGCTCGGCATGCGGACGGCGGTCGACGGCACGATCCTGCGCGTCGACGGCCCCTGCCCGCCGTACCTGCCCGGCACCGACCTGTACGCCACCGACCTGCGCGCCGCCGCGGTCCTGCTGCTCTCCGCGCTCGCGGTACCGGGCCGGACCACGCTGCGCAACCACCACCACCTGGCGCGCGGCTACCGCGACCTCGTCGCGGACCTGGTGAAGACGGGCGCCGACATCCGGCACACGACGGCCCCCGAGGCCCGGGCGGAGCTGCCGGCGGCGTGACGCCATGAGCCGCGGTGAGGACACGCCCTCACCGCGGCTTTCACAGCAACGCCTCCGGTGTGATGGGCAGTTCGCGGATGCGGCGGCCGGTGGCGTTGAAGACGGCGTTGGCGATGGCGGGCGCGACGCCGACGATGACGATCTCGCCGAGCCCTTTGACGCCGATCGGGTCGGCCTCGTAGTCCTCTCCGTCGATGTAGACGGCCTTGAGGTCGGTGGGGATGTCGGCGTGTACGGGTACGAGGTAGTCGGCGAGGTTGGCGTTGACGATGCGGCCGTCGCGGTGGTCGGTGACGGTGTGTTCCAGGAGGGCTTGGCCGATGCCGCCGACCATGGCGCCGATGGCCTGGCTGTCGGCGAGTTTCGGGCTGATGATCCGGGCGGCGTCGTACACGCCGACCATGCGCCGCACCCGGACCAGGCCGAGCGTCGCGTCGACGGCCACTTCCGCGAAGGTCGCGGCGTAGGCGTAGTGGGAGAGCTTCTCCGTCGCGGGGGCTC
Organism: Streptomyces niveiscabiei; assembly: GCF_001419795.1. Classification (GTDB taxonomy): domain Bacteria; phylum Actinomycetota; class Actinomycetes; order Streptomycetales; family Streptomycetaceae; genus Streptomyces; species Streptomyces niveiscabiei. The sequence goes on along the minus strand of NZ_LIRL01000512.1, from coordinate 10,455 downwards.
CGGCGTAGGAGCCGAGTGTTTCGAGGTGGGTGAGGTGGTGGCGGTCCAGGAGCCGCTGGTACGTCTCTCCGCGCGCGGGGTGGGCCGCGAGATACAGCCGGCCGGCGCGCGCCACGACACCGGCCGGGTCGGCGCCGTACAGCGGGGAGCCTTCGTCCCCGACGGCGAGGGCGACGGCCTGTGCCCGCAGTTTGTCGCAGCCGTCCTGGACGGCGGAGCCGACGCTGGCCATGGTGCGGGAGCCGGCGTGGATCGTGGCGGGGGGCATGAGGGAGTCGCCGAGTCGGAAGGTGACCTGGCGCATGGGCAGGCCGAGGGCGTCGGCGGCGACCTGGGTCATGGAGGTGGCGGTGCCGGGGCCCATGTCGCTGGTGGCGGACTGGAGGAGGGCGGTGCCGTCGGCGTCGAGCCGGACGGAGACCTGGGCTTCGCCGCGCTGGGTGTCGTAGACCCCGGCGGCCATGCCCATGCCGATGAGCCAGTCGCCGTCGCGCGTGGAGCGGGGTTTCGGGTTGCGGCGGTGCCAGCCGAATTCGCGGGCGCCGACGCGGTAGCAGTCGCGCAGGCGGCGGGTGGAGAAGGGCAGGTTGGTGGACTCGTCGTCGGAGGGTTCGTTGCGCAGCCGCAGTTCGATCGGGTCGACGCCGAGTTCGTGGGCGAGTTCGTCCATCGCGGACTCGACGGGGTAGGAGCCGCTGGCGTAGCCGGGTCCGCGCATGTACGTGGGGGTGTTCACGTCCAGCGGGACAGTGCCGTAGGTCTGGCTGACGTTCGGGGTGCTGTAGAGCATCCGGCCGGGGACGAGGACGCTCTCGCGGTACGTCTCGTAGCGGGAGGTCTCGGCGCGGACGTCGTGCGCGGTCGCGGTGAGCCGGCCGCGCCGGTCGCTGCCGAGGCGCAGCGCGTACTCGTAGGCGGGCCGGTAGCCGACGCCGAAGTACGTCTGCCTGCGGGTGAGCGCGAGTTTCACCGGGCGCTTCACCTCGCGGGCGGCCATCGCGGCGACGACCGTGTGCACCCAGGTGCGTCCCGAACTGCCGAAGCCGCCGCCGACGACCGGGGCGATGACACGGACCCGGTCCGGGGGGATGCCGAACTCGGCGGCCAGGGTCATCACCGTGCCGCCGACCCAGTTGGTCTTCTCCCAGAGGGTGAGCCGGTCCCCGTCCCAGCGGGCGACCGTGCCGGCGGCTTCCATCGGGTTGTGGTGGTTGCGGGCCGTCTTGTAGGTCAGGTCCAGCGTGACGTCGGCGGCCTCCAGGGCCTTGGCCGCGTCGCCGCGCGCGTAGGTCTCGGGGGTGCCGGCGGGGTCGGCGGCGTCCAGGTCGGTCGAGGGCGGCTGGGCGTCGTAGGTGACTTTCACCAGGCTCGCGGCGTGCTGGGCCACCTCCAGGGTGGTCGCCACCACGACCGCGACGGGCTGGCCGAAGAAACGGACCCGGTCGTCCTGGAAGGCGCGCAGTGGAGTGCCCGGCGGGAATCCGCCCTGCCGGGGCGGGAGTTGGGGTGCGTTGAGGTGGCTGATCACCTTCAGGACACCGGCCTGCGCCTCGGCGGCGCGGGCGTCGACGCCGGTGATCCGGCCGTGGCCGACGGTGCTGTCGACGAGGACGGCGTGCACGACGCCTTCAGGGTTGTTGTCGGCGGCGTACTTCGCTCTGCCGGTGACCCTCAGCCGGGCGTCGACCCGGGCGACGGACGCGCCGACGGCTGCCTGGGGCTGGCTCACTTGGTGCCTCCTACGATGCGCAGCTGGCGTTCGACGGTGCGCTTGAGCAACTCGACCTTGAAGGCGTTGTGCTGGAGGGGGTGGGCACCGTCGGCCGCGTGTCCGGCTGCCTCGGCCCACAGGGCCTTCGAGGGCCGCTCGCCGATGAGCCGGCGTTCGACGGCGGGGAGCTTCCAGGGCACGGTACCCACGCCGCCGGCTGCGACCTTCGCCGTGCGGATCACTCCGCCGCGGATGTGGAGGGCGACGGCGGCGGAGGTGAGGGCGAACTCGTACGACTGCCGGTCACGGACCTTCAGGTAGCCGGACCGCAGGGGGCGTGGGTGGGCCGGGATCTCCACGGCGGTGATCAACTCGCCCATGCGCAGGGCCTGTTCGCGGTCCGGCGTGGCGCCGGGCCTGAGGAGGAAGTCGGTGAGCGGGAGGGTGCGTGGGCCGTCCGGGCCCAGCAGGTGCACGCTCGCCTCCAGTGCCGCGAAGGCCACGGCGGCGTCGGAGGGATGCGTGGCCACGCACGCTTCGGACGTGCCGAGGATCGCGTGGGTGCGGTTGACGCCCTCGCGGGCCGCGCAGCCGGAACCGGGCTCACGCTTGTTGCAGGCGGCGGACACGTCGCGGAAGTACGCGCAGCGGGTGCGCTGCATGAGGTTGCCGCCGATGGTGGCCATGTTCCGCAGCTGGGGCGAGGCGCTCAGCTCCAGCGCCTGCGAGACGACGGGGAACAGGGCACGCACGCTCGGGTGGGCGGCGGCCTCGGACATGCGGACCAGGGCGCCGATGCGCAGAGCGCCGCGTCCGGTGGCCGTGACCTCGTGCAGGGGCAGGGCGCTGATGTCGACCAGGGTGTCGGGGCGTTCGACGGTCTCGCGCATCAGGTCGACGAGGGTGGTGCCGCCCGCGATGTACCGGCCGCCCCGCGTGCCCGCGTCGAGTGCCTCGCGGGTCGTGGACGCCTTGCTGTAGGCGAAGGGATGCACGAGGGCCTCACTTCCCGCGCGCGGCGGTCTGCTCGACCGCGCGCACGATCTTGACGTAGCAGCCGCAGCGGCAGAGATTGCCGCTCATCCACTCCCGGATCTCGTCCGGGGAGCCGGCATGTCCTTCCTGGATGCACGCGGTACCGGACACGATCTGGCCGGAGGTGCAGTAGCCGCACTGATAGGCGTCCTGGTCGATGAACGCCTGCTGGAGCGGGTGGAGTTCGTCGCCGTCGGCCAGTCCCTCGACCGTGGTGACCTCGGTGCCCTCCAGCCGCACGGCCAG
>NZ_LIRL01000512.1:0-7453 GCF_001419795.1 Streptomyces niveiscabiei | reverse complement strand
CAGCGCGGCCCCGCCGGCCACAGTGGTCGCCGCGATGAAGGTACGCCGGGTGGGGGCGTCGGTGGATGGGGAGACGGGTGTCTCGGGAACGTCGGTGGACATGTCCACCCTCCCTTGCTGGGAGCAGGAGTCGGGCACACGGAAGGCCCGCTAAGCGGACTGCCGTCCGGTTAGCGGTGACCGTAGCGGACAGCAATCCGCTTAAGCAAGGAGGGCGGTGTCATCCGCGACCGGTGACCACGGCGGCTGTCGCGCGCAGAGCCCGGGCGGTACGGCGCACATCGGCGTGGACCAGCCGGCCCCCGGACTTCACGACCTTCCCCGCCACCAGGACCGTGTCCACGTTGTGCGGCTGCGCCGCCGTCACCACGGCGTCGACGGGGTCGCGTTCGGCGGTGAGCATGTTGAGGTCGTCCAGGCGGATCATGACGATGTCGGCCTGCTTGCCGGGGCGCAGCGAGCCGATCCGGTCGGCAAGGCCCAGCGCGGCGGCGCCGTCCAGGGTGGCCATCCGCAGGACGTCCGCCGCGGTCGTCCCGGGCTGTCCCTGTCCGGCGAGGTGGACCGCCCGCATCGTGGAGAACATGTCGCCGGGGCTGAAGGCGACGGTGTCGACGCCGGTGCCCGTGGTGATACCGGCGCGCTTCAGGCGGGCGGCGTCGTCGCCGGGGGTGGCCGAGGCGGCGGCGCCCGAGTCGGCGATCAGCTTCAGTTCGTCGTCGCCGACCCCGTTGAGGTGGACGTAGAGGGCCCTGCGGCGCAGCAGTCCGGCGTCGCGCAGGGCGGTGACCGGGTGGGGGTTCGGGGGGCCGGCCGCGAGGTGGGCGGTCAGCGGGAGGTCCAGTTCGTCGGCGATGCGCCAGTCCGCCGTCACGGTCTCCATCGGCGTGGACAGAGGGCCGAGCGGGGCGTACGCCATGGTGACGAGCGCCGTGTCGTCGGCGAGGCGTTCGCGGACGCGGCGGACGTCGGCGAGCTGCCCGCCGCCGGTGACGTCGACCGGGGTGCCGTACCCGAAGACCGTGCGCAGGCCCGCCGTCTCCAGGGCGTCGACGGCCGCGTCGGCGAGGTCGGGCGTGTACGCGATGTGCGCGAAGTCCAGTTGGGTGGTGATGCCCGCGTCGAGGCACTCCAGGGCGCCGGCCAGGGTCGCGATGTGCACGTCCTGCGGCCGGAACCTCGGGCCGACCTGGTGCAGGAGGCCGAAGTAGGCGTCGAGGCCGGTGTCCACGGAGGCGCTGCGCAGCGCCGTCTGCCACAGGTGGCGGTGGGTGTCGACGAAGCCCGGGAGCACGATGTGGCCGGTGGCGTCGACGACCGTGGCGCCGGCGGCGCGCAGGCCGCGTCCCACGGCGGCGATCCGGCCCCCCTCGACCAGGATGTCGGTGCCGGGGCGCGCGGTCGGCCGGGGCTCGGTGTCGACGACGTGGCCGCCGCGGATCAGGATGCGGCCCTTCGGCGGGGTGCGCGGGCCTCCGGCGGACGCCGGTGAGGTGCTCCAGGAGACCGCCGCCGTGGCGACGGCTGCGGCGGTCAGCAGGTTTCGGCGGGGCAGGCGCATGGTCGTCTCCGTGGTCTCGCGACGGCTGGTGCGGGCGTCACGGGTGGCGCTGCCGCGACCGGCGGGGGCCGGTGCGGGCGTCACCTGTGGTGGTGCCGCAACCCTCGTGCCGAGCCGGGCGGGACAGCCAGGGGAGCCTTCTTCCTGGGACTGCCGGTACCAGGTACGTGCCCGGCCGGCGGTGTTCACTGACGGCATGACCACGACGGAACTCGGGCGGGCCCTGCGGCGCTGGCGCGACCGCCTCTCCCCCGCCACGGCCGGGCTGCCGGCCCGCGGACAGCGGCGGGCGGCCGGGCTGCGGCGGGAGGAGCTGGCCGAACTCGCCGGGCTGTCGGTCGACTACGTCACCCGCCTCGAACAGGGCCGCTCGACCAACCCGTCCGGGCAGGTCGCCGAGGCTCTGGCGCGGGCGCTGCGGCTCACGGCGGACGAGCGGGCGTACCTGTTCGGGCTGGCCGGGCTGGTGCTGCCGGGGCCCCAGGTGGTGCCGTCGTACATCCCGCCCAGCGTCCTGAGGCTGCTGGACCGGCTGGTGGACACCCCGGTCGCGGTCACCGACGCCGCTCTGACCCTGCTGATGGCCAACCCGCTGTACCAGGCGCTGCTGGGCGACATGTCCGGGGCGCGCGGCTTCGAGCGCAACGGGGCGTGGGGGGTGTTCCAGGGGTCGTCCAGCCGGATCCGGCACACGGCGGAGGAACAGCGCGCCCTGGAGATCGGCATGGTCTCCGAGCTGCGGTCCGCCGCGGGCCGGTATCCCGCCGACCCCGGGCTGCGCCGGCTGATCGCCGAACTGCGCGCGGGCAGCGAGCGGTTCGCCGAGCTGTGGGAGGCGGGTGTCGTCGGCAGCCTGGCGGTCTCGCGCAAGACGATCGAGCACCCGCAGGTGGGCCGGCTGACCCTGGACTGCAATGTGCTCCGCATGGACGGCAGCGGCCTGCGCATCCTCGGCTACTCGGCCGAGCCGGGCACCGAGGACGCGCAGAAGCTGGAACTGCTCGCGGTGATCGGCACGCAGAGCATGGCCGCCGAGTAGGCCCGCCGTACGCAACGGCGGGCGCGGTGGGTCACCAGGGCATGGGGCCGTCGCGGTCGATGATGGTGCCGGTGGGTCCGTCGGGGCCGATGGTGGCCAGGGCGACGATCGCGTCGGTGCCCTCGGTCACGGTCTGGTGGCCGCTGTGCCCGTTGAAGTCGGTCGCCGTGTAGCCCGGGTCGGCGGCGTTGACCTTGATCTCCGGCAACGTCTTGGCGTACTGCGTGGTCAGCATCGTCACCGCCGCCTTCGACGCCGTGTACAGGGGCGCGTGGTTGATGCCCTCGGCGCGCGTCGTGTCGTGGGTCAGCGTGAAGGAGCCCATGCCGCTGGACACGTTGACGATGACGGGGTGGGCGGACTTGCGCAGCAGGGGCAGGAAGGCGTGGGTGACGCGGACGACGCCGACGACGTTGATGCCGAAGACGTCGCTCGCGTCGGCGGCGGTGAGCTGGTCGGCGGGGACGTGCGGGCCGAAGACGCCCGCGTTGTTGATGAGGACGTCGATGGCGCCTTCGTGGGCGGCGACGTCGTCGGCGGCGGCTGCCACCGAGGCGTCGTCGGTGACGTCGATCCGCACGAACCGCGCGCCGAGCGCGTCGGCGGCGGCCCGGCCGCGCTGCGGGTCGCGGGCGCCGACAATGACGGTGTGGCCCGCCTCGATGAGGCGGCGGGCGGTCTCGTAGCCGAGGGACTTGTTCGCCCCGGTGATGAAGGTGGTGGTCATGCCTCCACTCTCCGGCGGGGGCAGGGGGTCAGCCAGTGCTCTGGGTGACGGTAGGACCGCCAGTACCAGGCACATCGCCGGGCGGGCGGCGAGAATGGCCTGATGACGGACGAGACCCTGGGCACGGCACTGCGCCGCTGGCGCGACCGCCTCTCCCCCGCCGACGTCGGACGCCCCTCGCAGCCCGGGCGCCGCGCGGCGGGCCTGCGCCGCGAGGAACTCGCCGAGCTCGCCGGGCTGTCGGTCGACTACGTCGTCCGCCTCGAACAGGGCCGCGCCACCAGCCCTTCCGCCCAGGTCGTCGCCAGCCTCGCCCGCGCGTTGCAGCTCCAGCCCCTGGAGCGGGACCACGCCTACCGGCTCGCCGGGCTCCTGCCGCCCCAGGAGGGGACGGTCTCCACGCATGTCCCGGCGGGTGTGCAACGGATGGTGGCCCGCCTGGGGGACTTCCCCGTGGGGGTGTTCAGCGCGGACTGGACCCTGCTGTCCTGGACCCCCGCCTGGTCGGTCCTGATGGGCGACCCCGGTGCCCGCAGCCGCCAGGACCGCAACCTGACCCGCTCGGTCTTCGCCACCGGCCCCGGCCGTCTCGCCTCCTGGCCCGTCCTGCACGACGACGGCGCCCTCAAGACCGCCCTCGTCGCCGACCTGCGCACGGCGCTCGTCAACTACCCCCGCGACCGGGACCTGGCCGCGCTCGTCGACGAACTGCGCTCCACGAGCGCCGAGTTCGCCCGGCTGTGGGACACCGGCGCGGTCGGCCCGCACGACTCGGCCCGCAAGACCGTCGTCCACCCCCAGGTGGGTGAGGTGGTCTGCGACTGCGACGTCCTCACCGTCCCCGGCTGCGACCTCCGTCTCGTCGTCTACACGGTGGCCGCGGGCTCCGCCGACGCGGAGAAACTGGAGTTCCTCCGCGTCACCAACGGCGTACGCACCGAGCCTCCGGGGCCCACGCTGTTCTCGACGCCGTGAGCGTCCCGCTCAGCCGCGTACCCGCAGGTCGCGCCAGTTCGCGGTGAACCCCTGGCCGTGCCGGGAGGTGCTCGCCCCGTCCGTGAGCGGGTGGGCCGTGAAGATGCCCATGCCGATCTTCAGGGACGCTGGCAGTTCGGCGGCCAGTTCCTCGTGGACGGTCCTGCCGTCCATCCGCCAGGTGATCCGGCGGGCCGCGGTGTCGACGGTGATCTCGCAGTAGTGGAACCAGCCGGGCGTCGCGGGCGGCCCGAACAGCGGGTCGGCCACCAGGCGCGTGAAGGGCGCGCTCACCCCGGGGTACGGCAGCTGCTCGCTGAGCGCGAAGACGGTGTCGCCGCTCGTGCACAGGTCGTAGACCCTGCCGCCCACCGGATCGCAGAGCACGAGGGCCGCGAACCCGTCGCGGGGGTCGTACGGCGTCGCGCCGTGCGCCTCGGCCGCGAGCGAGGCGGAGAACGTGACCGTGCCCGCCTCGGGCAGGGCGAAGTCCTCGGTCGACAGCCCGAGGAACTTGCAGTTGTCGGCCATCTGGACGGGGTGGCCGCGCGTGAACCGGTCGATGGCGACGCGGACACCGCCGTCGCCGAACGTGATCTCGGCGCCCGGCTCGTCCGCGACGAACGTCGTGCCGTCCGGGAGGGGGAAGGTCAGGTGGAACCAGCGGGCCGGGTCCAGGGCCGGGCCCTCGAAGGGGTCGTAGACGGACTCGCGTCCGAGGTCGGTGGTCGTCATGGGGACGCCTCGCTTCTCGTGCCGACGGAATGACAAACGGCCCGAACGGCCGCCCGCTTCACTCTCCGTCAGCGGCGAAGGCCCGACCAGTGCCCTCCGTGACGGTGGGACGGCCGGTACCAGGCCCGAAGGTGGTACCGGCCGTCCTGCGGTAAACCCGTCCCTGGCCCGCGCGCGCCATCGGGATCATCGTCGGAGCATGAACACGACGGCCCCCACCACGCCCGCCACGATCACGCTGCGCGACAACGGCGACAGACACACCCTGCACGACCGGCTGCGCCGCGGCCCTGCCTCCGGGGAGGTCCGGGTACGGCGCATGCTCGGCGTCCGCGCGCCCGGGCGGATCGTCAACTCGCTCGCCGCGCGCGGCCAGTTCAGCGGCGCGCGGCACCCGCAGACGCGTGGCGCGGACGTGCCGGATGCGGAGGTTCGGGGTGCTTGACATCGCCGATGAGGTGAGCCGGTGGGTCGAGGAGGCGCGGACCTTCGCCGTCGCCACCGTCGTGGCCGTGAGCGGCAGCAGTCCGCGCGGGCCCGGCGCCGCTCTCGCCGTGGACGCCGACGGGAAGGTGATCGGCTCGGTGTCCGGGGGCTGTGTGGAGGGCGCGGTGTACGAGCTGTGCCGGCAGGCCCTGGTCGACGGCGAGCCGGTGCTCGAACGCTTCGGCTACAGCGACGAGGACGCCTTCGCGGTCGGCCTGACCTGCGGCGGCGTCATCGACATCCTGGTCACCCCCGTCCACGCCGGCACCCCCGCCGGGACGGTGTTCCGGGCCGCCGTCCTGGCCGCCGTACGCGGCGAACGGGCGGCACTCGCCCGCGTCGTACGCGGCCCGGCGGGCACCCTCGGCACGGGCCTGCTCGTACGCCCCGACGGCTCCTACGAGGGCGGGCTCGGCGGCACGGAGTTGGAGCGGGTCGTGGTCGCCGAGGTGCTGGGGATGCTGGAGGCCGGTCGTAGTGGGACGGTGGAGGTGGCGGCCGGTGCGGGAGGGCTCACGTTGCTCGTGGAGGCCCAGGTGCCGCCGCCCCGCATGATCGTGTTCGGGGCGATCGACCACGCCGCCGCGCTCGTCCGCGTGGGCAGGTTCCTCGGTTATCACGTGACGGTCTGCGACGCCCGCCCCGTGTTCGCCACCCGGGCCCGGTTCCCGGACGCGGACGACATCGCCGTCGGCTGGCCGCACCACTACCTGCGGCGGACGCCGGTCGACGCGCGCACGGTGCTGTGCGTGCTCACCCACGACGCCAAGTTCGACGTACCGCTGCTGACGGCGGCCCTGCGGATGCCTGTCGCGTACGTCGGCGCGATGGGCTCGCGGCGGACCCATGAGGACCGCACCCGGCGGCTGCGGGAAGCGGGCCTGACCGAGGAGGAGCTGTCCCGGCTGCGCTCCCCGATCGGCCTCGACCTCGGCGCGCGTACCCCGGAGGAGACGGCCGTCTCCATCGCGGCGGAGATCGTCGCTGCCCGGCACGGCGGCACGGGCGCGCCGCTGACCGGCACGGGCACGCGGATCCACCGGGTTCCGACGGACGACTGCTCCCTCTACGCGGACTACACGGAAAAGCGGGAAACGGCATGAACGAACACTCCTCTCAGGCGACCGAGACCAGGCACGACACGTCCAGGTCCGGCGCATCCGCGCCCGGCGCGGACGGCGGTTACCTGCTCGGCAGTTCGGACCTGGAGCACCAGCGGCTGATGCTCCAGGGGCGGATCCTGCGCCCCGCGACGGAACGGTTCCTGCGTCTGGGCGGTCTGCGGCCGGGCATGTCCGTCCTGGACCTCGGCTCGGGCATGGGCGACGTCTCGATGCTGGCCGCCGAGATCGTGGGCCCTTGCGGCCGGGTCCTGGGCATCGACCGCGACCCGGCGGCCACGGAGAAGGCCCGCCGCAGAGCACGGGACGGGGCGTTCGGCGCGAGCCTCGCCTTCGAGGTCACCGAACTCGACGACTTCACCACCTCGGAGCACTTCGACGCGGTGATCGGGCGTTACGTCCTGCTCTACCAGAAGGACCCCGCGGACCTGCTCCGCCGGTTCACCCGGTTCCTGCTGCCCGGCGGCATCCTCGCCTTCCACGAGGTCGACTTCACGACGCGCGGCCCGAGTTGGCCGCCGAGCCCCGTGTGGGACGAGTGCAACCGGCTGCTCTCGGAGGTGTACCTGGCCACCGGTACGCCCCCCGACTTCGGCCGCCGCCTGAACCGCACGTTCCTCGACGCCGGGCTGCCCGCCCCGGAGGTCGTGTGCGAGGCCCTCGTCGCGACGGGCCCGCACTCGCCGCTCGTGCCGTGGCTGGCGTACACGCTGCGCAGCGTCGCGCCGGTGCTGGCGGGGGCGGGGCTGTCCCTGCCGGAGGGTCTCGCCGCCGACGAGACCCTGCCGCGGCGGCTGGAGGAGGCGGTG
>NZ_LIRL01000511.1 GCF_001419795.1 Streptomyces niveiscabiei | reverse complement strand
GAGGCAGTCCACCCCCAGCCAGGGGCGGCTGCTACGGGGCCGGGAGGTGCTGATTAGGCTCCGGCCTCATGGACGTACTCATCCATTTCTTCGTCGGCCTGCACATCATCGGCATCGCCGCGCTGCTCGGCGGGTTCCTCGCGCAGGTGAAGGCGATGGGGCAGGGCACTGCTCGCTTCGTCCCCGGGATGCTGCACGGGGCCGCGACCATGCTGGTCACCGGGGTGATTCTGGTCGGGCTGAATCAGGCCGACGACCAGCATGTCGACAACGTCAAGATCGGCGTGAAGCTGGCGCTGCTGGTCGTCATTCTCGGGCTGACGTATGTGAAGAGGGACGACGAGAAGGTCGAGAAGCCCCTGTTCGGGCTTGTCGGGCTGCTCACCGTCGTCAATGTCTTCATTGCCGTGCTCTGGACCTGAGGTCCGCTGCGGGTTTCTTCGTTACCGGTGGTTACACGTGTTCAGGCCGGGCGTACCACGCTGTGGATCTCCGACGTTCCCGCGAAGTGGATGGATTCCTCGCAGACGTACGCGCCGGGGCGCGGGGCGTGGATCATCCGGCCCTCGCCGATGTAGATGCCGACGTGTGTGATGGCGTCGTGGAAGAAGACCAGGTCGCCGGGGCGGGCGTCCGGGAGGCGGATCGGCTTGCCCGCCGTGACCTGGCCGAACGCGGTGCGGGGCAGGGCCACTCCGGCGGATTTCCAGGCGGTCTGGGTGAGGCCGGGGCCGTCGAAGGAGCCGGGGCCCGCGGCGCCCAGGACGACGGGTTTGCCGAGTTGTTCGCGGGCGAAGGCGAGGGCTCTTTCCGCCTCGGCGGATATCGGGGTGGATTCCGTTTGGCGGGGGGTTGTTTTCTGCTGTCCGGCGGTGTGGAAGGACAGCAGGGCCTGTGCTTTGCTGAGTTTTCCCTGGACTATGGATTTCGCGTGGCTGAGATCGCTTTCCGGGTCGTCCGTTTCGGGGGCGGCTGTCGCGGGGGCGGTCAGGAGCGTCGTCGGCAGGGGGAGTTCCGGGAACGACGGGTGGTTCGGCGGTATTTCGTCGGACCAGTCCGGGATCCGGTCGGCGCTTCTCGGCGCGGCCTCGTGGCCTGCGGGGTGGCCTGCGGGTGCGCTCGTGAAGTTCTCCGGGCCGGCCGTGAAGTCGTAGTCGTGGCCGGGGCTCTGGTCGGGGTCCTGGGTGATCGACGGCGGGAACGACGGGAGCGGTGGCAGTGCGGGCGGCGGCGGGGGTAGGGGCGCCTCCTGCGTGCGGTAGCGGGCCGCCGTGTCGAGGAAGGTCTTGGCGCGCTTGGTCTCCTTCTCCTTGGCCGCCGCGTCCTTCTTCGATCCCGACTGGCTGCTGTAGAAGGCGTCGAGTTTGGCCTCGACGTCTTCGAGGGTAGGTCTGCCGTCGTCGGACGGGTTCGGGGTGGCCTCGGCGGGCTGGGAGAACATCGCCATGGACGTGATCGCGGCCGTGGCGAGTGCGGGGGCGCCGATGCCTGACGCGCGCATGCCCGTCCAGCGGAGCTTGCGTTGTGACGCCAATGGAGGCGACTCCTTCCTTTGTCCGCTGCCGGGTTAGCGGTGGGGGTCCCCCAGGCCATAGGCGCTGGAGGAGGGTTCGGGCGGGGGTGCTGCTGCGGAAGGTTGCCCTACGGCCTTCCCCGGCGGAGGTCGGCCGATTCACCCCGAGTTCTCGGTGGGTCCCCGGCTCCGGCTGCCTCGCGCACGGGGGCGGGCCGGACTCGGCGGAGGCCGCGCGGCCCGGCGACGTTCGCCGGTGGGTGACAGGCGGCCTTGAGCGGCACGGTAGCCAACTCGTGTGGCTTCTGTGAAGGTTGGCGGGCGATTTGCCCGATACGTTTTTGTGACCTGTGTCGAAGTCCCCGCAGGTCATCACGGGTTGTGATAGGGGCGATCCGGAAGGTGAGCAAGGGCAATGCGGGGGACCGGGTCCGGTTGTCAGTGGTGGCCTCTAGACTCGGAGAGCGATGAGCAGCCTCTTTGACGACAGCTTCCTGGCGGACCTCCAGGCCCCGCGCGGGCACGCCGAGGAACCCCCTCCGCCGCCCGAGGACGAGCAGGGTCCGGAGCCCGTCCCGGCCGATTTGTTCGACGGGAAGTTCGACCTGCCGCCGGACCGTGACACCCACTACCGGGGCGGCGCCCCCCGCCCGGTGCTGGACTCCGCCGCGCTCGTCGACGGGCTGAACGACAACCAGCGCGCGGCCGTCGTCCACGCCGGTTCCCCCCTGCTCATCGTCGCCGGCGCCGGGTCCGGCAAGACCCGCGTACTGACCCACCGCATCGCGTACCTGCTCGCCGAGCGGAACGTCCACCCGGGCCAGATCCTCGCCATCACCTTCACCAACAAGGCCGCCGGCGAGATGAAGGAGCGCGTCGAGCAGCTCGTCGGCCCGCGCGCGAACGCGATGTGGGTCATGACCTTCCACAGCGCGTGCGTACGGATCCTGCGCCGCGAGTCCAAGAAGCTCGGCTTCACCTCGTCGTTCTCGATCTACGACGCGGCCGACTCCAAGCGGCTGATGGCCCTCGTCTGCCGGGATCTCGACCTCGACCCCAAGCGGTTCCCGCCGAAGTCGTTCAGCGCGAAGATCAGCAACCTGAAGAACGAGCTGATCGACGAGGAGGACTTCGCCGCCCAGGCGAACGACGGCTTCGAGAAGACCCTCGCCCAGGCGTACGCGCTGTACCAGTCGCGGCTGCGCGAGGCCAACGCCCTCGACTTCGACGACCTGATCATGACGACCGTCAACCTGCTGCGGGCGTTCCCCGACGTCGCCGAGCACTACCGGCGGCGCTTCCGGCACGTGATGGTCGACGAGTACCAGGACACGAACCACGCGCAGTACGCGCTCGTGCGGGAACTCGTGGGCGGCGTGGTGGGCGAGGCCGCGGACATCCCGCCCGCCGAACTCTGCGTCGTCGGTGACGCCGACCAGTCCATCTACGCCTTCCGCGGCGCGACCATCCGCAACATCCTCCAGTTCGAGGAGGACTACCCGGACGCGACGACGATCCTGCTGGAGCAGAACTACCGCTCCACGCAGACGATCCTGTCCGCCGCCAACGCGGTCATCGAGCGCAACGAGTCCCGCAGGCCCAAGAACCTGTGGACCAACGCCGGCGCGGGCGCCCGCATCACCGGCTACGTCGCCGACACCGAGCACGACGAGGCCCAGTTCGTCGCCGAGGAGATAGACCGCCTCACCGACGAGGGCGCGGCCAAGGCCGGTGACGTCGCGGTCTTCTACCGCACCAACGCCCAGTCCCGCGTCTTCGAAGAGGTCTTCATCCGCGTCGGCCTGCCCTACAAGGTCGTCGGCGGCGTCCGCTTCTACGAGCGCAAGGAGGTCAGGGACGTCCTGGCCTACCTCCGCGTCCTCGCCAACCCCGAGGACTCCGTCCCCCTGCGCCGCATCCTCAACGTCCCCAAGCGCGGCATCGGCGAGCGCGCCGAGGCGATGATCGACGCGCTCTCCCAGCGCGAGAAGATCAGCTTCCCGCAGGCGCTCAAGCGCGTCGACGAGGCGTACGGCATGGCCGCGCGCTCCGCGAACGCCGTCAAGCGGTTCAACGAGCTGATGGACGACCTCCGTACGGTCGTCGAGTCCGGCGCCGGTCCCGCGACCGTCCTGGAGGCCATACTCGAACGCACCGGCTACCTCGCCGAGTTGCAGAACTCCACCGACCCCCAGGACGAGACCCGCATCGAGAACCTCCAGGAACTCGCCTCCGTGGCCCTGGAGTTCGAGCAGGAGACGGGAGAGTCGGGAGAGTCCGGGGAAGGGGAAGCGGCGCCGCGCGGGCTCGCCGACTTCCTGGAGCGCGTCGCGCTGGTCGCCGACTCCGACCAGATCCCCGACGAGGACGAGGACGGCTCGGGCGTCATCACGCTGATGACCCTGCACACCGCCAAGGGGCTGGAGTTCCCCGTCGTCTTCCTCACCGGCATGGAGGACGGCGTCTTCCCGCACATGCGCGCCCTCGGCCAGGTCAAGGAGCTGGAGGAGGAGCGGCGGCTCGCGTACGTCGGGATCACGCGGGCGCGCGAGCGGCTGTACCTGACGCGGTCCACGCTGCGCAGCGCCTGGGGGCAGCCCTCGTACAACCCGCCGTCGCGGTTCCTGGAGGAGATCCCGGGGACGCACGTCGACTGGAAGCGGACAGGGGCGCCGGCCGCGCCGCCGTCCGCCGTCACCTCGTCCCTGTCGTCGTCCAGGTCCTCCGCGAAGGGCGCCTCCGGGTTCGCCACGCGGCGGGGCGCCGAGGAGAAGCCCGCGATCGCGCTGGCCGTCGGGGACCGGGTCACCCACGACCAGTTCGGCCTCGGTACCGTCGTCGGCGTGGCGGGCGCGGGGGCCAAGGCCGAGGCGACGATCGACTTCGGCGAGGGGAAGCCGAAGCGGCTCCTGCTGCGGTACGCGCCGGTCGAGAAGCTCTGAACAGGGGCGGGCCCTCACCGGTGCGGTGAGGGCCAGGTCGTACGACTGAGTTCGTACGACTGAGTTCGTACGACGCTTACGTCGGGTCCAGCCCGTGGCTGCGCAGCCACGACAGGGGGTCGATCGAGGAGCCGCCGTTCGGCCGGACCTCGAAGTGTAGGTGCGGGCCCGTGGAGTTGCCGGAGTTGCCGGAGTACGCGATCGGCTCGCCCGCCTTGACCGTCGTACCCGACGCGACGCGGTAGCTGGAGAGATGGCAGTACCAGGTCTCCGTGCCGTCCTTCGCCGTCAGGATCAGCATGTTGCCGTAGGCGCTGTTCCACTGGGTGCGGACCGTGCCGTCGGTCGCGGCCATCACCGTCGTGCCGTACGCCACCGGGAAGTCGATGCCGGTGTGCATCGACATCCAGTTGATGCCGGACTGGCCGTAGTACGCGCTCAGGCCGTGCTGGGCCACGGGCAGCGCGTACTTGGGGCGCAGCCGCTCCAGGCGCGCCGCCTCCGCCGCGGCCTTCTTCTTCTCGGCCTCCTGCTGCGCCTTGAGGTCGATGCGCTCCTGCGTACGGCTCGCGCGGTCCGCGAACGCGTCGGCCTCCGCGCTCAGGCTCGCCAGCTGGGTGTCCAGCTTGTTGTTCGCGGCGGACGGCTTGACCGACTTCGGCTCCACGGCCGAGGCGGTCGTCTCCTGGGTGTCGTCGCTGAACGTGCCGACCGAGGCGGCGGCGATACCGGCGACGCTCATCACGCAGGCCGAGGGGACGGCGACGGTCAGGAGCGCGGAGCGCTTCGCGGGGGGCTTGCGGCGGGCCGCGCGGTTCGCTGCGCGGCCTCCGGGGCGGGGGGTGGGGCTGTGGTCGGCGCCGGAGTGCAGGACGTCGGCGGGGGTCGTCTCTTCCTGGCCGTCCAGGAGTTGGCCGCCCGGGAGAACGGGGAGTTCGCCGGTCTCGGCGAGGGGCGTCGCCTCGAACGTGGTGGTCGGCTGCTGGTCGAAGGGGAGGTCGTGCTCGGGGCTGTCGTACGCGGCGCCGGTGGGGTCGTATCCGTCGCCGCTCGTCTCGTGGACGTCCTGTGCCTCGTGAACGTCCGGGGTGCTCGCCGAGTTCCACTCCGTCGCGTCGTACGCGCCCGTGTCGAAACTCTGCGTCCCCCACTCCCACTGCTGGGTCTGGTCGGCGGGTCCGCCCGTCTGTTCAGGGGGGAGCCAGGTCCGCGCGTCCCACTGACCCGTGCCGTCGTCGTGCGCCGGGGTCTGCGCGGGGATCGCGGACAGGTGCTGGTAGTCGGCCTGCCAGCCCGTCGTGTCGTACGCGCCCGTGTCGTACGCGGCGTGGTGCTGGGCCGCGTACGGGTCGTAGGGCTGCTGCTGGGGGACCTGTTGCTGGGGGCGGCCGTAGACCGGGCGGCCGTAGTCGTCGTAGCCGACCACGACGTACGGGGTCTCCTCGTCGTCCGACTGGTCCGCGTCGTAGCGGTTGTTCACCGGTGCCCCTCTCGGCCTGCTCGCCTCACTCGCCGCGGTACAGCTCGCGCTTGTCGATGTAGCGCACGACGCCGTCCGGCACCAGATACCAGACGGGGTCCCCCTTCGCGACGCGTGCGCGGCAGTCGGTGGAGGAGATGGCGAGCGCGGGGACCTCGACGAGGGAGACGATGCCGTCGGGCAGGCCGGGGTCGGCGAGGTTGTGGCCCGGACGGGTGACGCCGATGAAGTGCGCGAGGGCGAACAACTCGTCCGTGTCGCGCCAGGTGACGATCTGCGCGAGCGCGTCGGCGCCGGTGATGAAGAAGAGGTCCGTGTCCGGGTTGAGGGCACGCAGGTCGCGCAGGGTGTCCACGGTGTAGGTGGGGCCGCCGCGGTCCATGTCAATGCGGCTCACCGAGAACTGGGGGTTCTCGGCGGTCGCGATGACCGTCATCAGGTAGCGGTCCTCCGCCGGGGAGACCGCGCGGTGGCTCTTCTGCCAGGGCTGGCCGGTCGGGACGAACACGACCTCGTCCAGGTGGAACGCCGCGGCGACCTCACTGGCCGCCACGAGGTGTCCGTGGTGGATCGGATCGAACGTCCCGCCCATGACGCCGAGGCGGCGTTTGCCCGGGGTCGACGGGCCGGTAGGCATGTCCTGCTCTCCCATGCGGCAGACCCTACCGGCACCGGGTGAAGGTCCTGTCGGGTGTCTCAGCGGTCGCGGTTGAAGCGGGTGGTGATCCACAGCAGGAGCATCAGGATCAGGAACGCGGCACCGCCGGTGACCAGCGGGTCCAGGCTCTCGTGGTTGCCGCCGTGCTCCTCGCCCTCGGCGGCGAGGGTGACCAACTGGACTGCGGTGCTGTGGAGGCTCATCTTCGTCGGACCAATCCGGTGTGGGCTAGATAAAGACGTCGGCCCATCGTACGGGGAGGTCCCGCCGGCGATCACGCCGACTCCGCCAACCTGCGCGCGGGGCGGGGAACCTTCGCCGTGCGTCAGTCGTCCTTCTTGTAGCCGCGCAGCAGGAACCACCCCGTCAGCACACAGCCCACGACCATCACGACCAGGACGATCCGGAGCAGGTTCCCCGGTCCCTGCTGGTCTGCGGCGGCGAGCCAGACGGCGGGGTTGTGCTCCATGGTGCGGGACTCCTTAGGTGTAGTGCCGTCCACCGTAACTCCGCCTAGGCTGGCAGCGTCCTCGGGGGCACAAAGGACCGCACAAGGGTCAGCAAAGGGGCCGTAAGAAGCCCTGCCGAAGAAGCTCACTCATATCTCGCACATGGGGGATGACATGTCCGACGACGGCCAAGAGCAGAGCGGCCACGAGAACGTGCCCAGCAGGCAGCGCAGGCGATTCCCGGAGATCTCCTCGCGTGCCTACGAACACCCCGCCGACCGTTCCGCCCTGGTCGCCCTGCGCAAGCTGAGCGGCTTCGACACGGTGTTCAAGGCGCTCAGCGGGCTCCTTCCGGAGCGCAGCCTGCGCCTCCTCTTCCTCTCCGACTCGGTCCGCGTCTCCGAGCAGCAGTTCGCGCACCTCAACGACATGCTGCGGGACGCCTGCTACATCCTGGACCTGGAGAAGGTCCCGGCGATGTACGTCAACCAGGACCCGCAGCCCAACGCCATGTGCATCGGCCTCGACGAGCCGATCATCGTCGTCACCACGGGCCTCGTCGAACTCCTCGACGAGGAGGAGATGCGGGCGGTCGTCGGCCACGAGGTGGGCCACGCGCTCTCCGGCCACTCCGTGTACCGCACGATCCTCCTCTTCCTCACGAGCCTCGCGCTCCGCGTCGCCTGGATCCCCCTCGGCAACCTCGCGATCATGGCGATCGTGACGGCGCTGCGCGAGTGGTTCCGCAAGTCCGAACTCTCCGCCGACCGCGCCGGGCTGCTGGTCGGCCAGGACCTCAAGGCGTCCATGCGCGGCCTGATGAAGATCGCGGGCGGCAACCACCTGCACGAGATGAACGTCGACGCGTTCCTGAAGCAGGCCGAGGAGTACGAGGAGGGCGGCGACCTCCGCGACTCCGTCCTCAAGATCCTCAACGTCCTCCCCCGCTCCCACCCCTTCACGACCGTCCGCGCCGCCGAGCTGAAGAAGTGGGCCGAGTCCCGCGACTACCAGCGCATCATGGACGGCCACTACCCGCGCCGCACCGAGGACAAGGACACCTCGGTCACCGACTCCTTCCGCGAGTCCGCGGCCAGCTACGCCTCCAACGTCAAGAACTCCAAGGACCCGCTGATGAAGCTGGTCACCGACATCGCCGGCGGCGCGGGCGACCTCGGCGGCCGGGTCCGCCGAGGCTTCGGCGGCGGAACCCGCACCTCGACCCCGACGAAGGACCGCCCACAGACGGACACGGACGGGAACGAGCAGTAGAACCCCGGGCCCTCTCTCCGTACCGGCCGGCCGCTCGGGCCCCGGTACGGAGAAGGGGCTTGCCACGTCGGGCGGTGATCGTAAGGCCGGGAAGCTTCCTCACACCTTCGGCAGTGCGCCGCCCGCCAGGGTTCCGCACAGGGCCGCTGTGGTGCCCGTCCCGTACGGGTCTGTTCCTGCGGGGCCGGCGGTTCCTGCTGTTTGGCCTGCCAGGAGGGGGCGAAGGTAGCCGATGGCGTCGGAGGAGCAGGCGAGGGGGCCCGCCTGGGTCGAGGAGACGAGGAGCTGGGTCTGGCGCAGGCGCAGGTCGTCGTGGTCGAAGCGGAAGTGGAGTTCGCGGCGGACGGTGAACAGGGAGGCCTGGGCGGAGGGGGCGGAGGCGGGGCGGAGGGCGGAGACGTAGGTGTGGTCCGCCGTGACCTCCAGGGTCTCGGAGTGCGTCTTGGCGATGCCGAGGGCGCCGCGGACGCGGATGCCGG
>NZ_LIRL01000510.1 GCF_001419795.1 Streptomyces niveiscabiei | reverse complement strand
CCCCCCACCCCCGCACCCCGCTACCCTTGCCGCCCGTGACCGCAACCCTGATCTGGACCCTCGTCGTTCTCGTCGCGATCGGCCTCTACCTGAGCTGGACGGCGGGGAGGCTCGACCGGCTGCACGCGCGTATCGACGCGGCGCGGGCCGCGTTGGACGCGCAGTTGCTGCGGCGGGCCTCGGTCGCGCAGGAACTGGCGACGTCCGGGGTGCTGGACCCGGCCGCCTCGATCGTCCTGTACGAGGCCGCGCACGCGGCGAGGCAGGCGGAGGAGGAGCAGCGGGAGGTCGCGGAGAGCGAGCTCAGCCAGGCGCTGAGGGCGGTCTTCGCGGACCACCAGCAGGTCGACGAGGTCAAGGAGGCCCCCGGCGGCGAGGCGGCGGCCCACGAACTCACCGAAGCCGTACGCCGCGTCCCCATGGCCCGCCGCTTCCACAACGACGCCGTAGGCGCGGCCCGCCGCCTCCGCGAACACCGCAAGGTCCGCTGGTTCCACCTCGCGGGCCACGCCGCGTTCCCGATGGCCTTCGAAATGGACGACGAGCCCCCGGCGGCGCTGGCGGAGAGGTGAGCGGCGTCGTCCGGGAGAACTCCGACTGACCCCGAAAAGATCCACCGCCTGGTCATTGGCCCTTGATGTGGACTGGTCGGCGGGAGTTTCCTCGGGAGTACCCCCCCTCCAGGAAACCCCCTTTCACTTCAGTGAGGTCGTACGTGTCCAGCAGTGAGAACCAGGCCCCCGAGACCGGCACCGCGCGGGTGAAGCGCGGGATGGCTGAGCAGCTCAAGGGTGGCGTGATCATGGACGTCGTGACGCCGGAGCAGGCGAAGATCGCGGAGGACGCGGGAGCCGTGGCGGTCATGGCGCTGGAGCGGGTGCCGGCGGACATCCGCAAGGACGGCGGCGTGGCCCGGATGTCGGACCCGGACATGATCGAGGGCATCATCGAGGCCGTGTCCATCCCGGTCATGGCGAAGTCGCGGATCGGGCACTTCGTCGAGGCCCAGGTGCTCCAGTCCCTCGGTGTGGACTACATCGACGAGTCCGAGGTGCTCACCCCGGCCGACGAGGTCAACCACTCCGACAAGTGGGCGTTCACGACCCCCTTCGTCTGCGGCGCCACCAACCTCGGCGAGGCCCTGCGCCGCATCGCCGAGGGCGCCGCGATGATCCGCTCGAAGGGCGAGGCCGGCACCGGCAACGTCGTCGAGGCCGTCCGCCACCTGCGCCAGATCAAGAACGAGATCGCCCGCCTGCGCGGCTACGACAACAACGAGCTGTACGCCGCCGCGAAGGACCTGCGCGCCCCGTACGAGCTGGTCAAGGAGGTCGCCGAACTCGGCAAGCTCCCCGTCGTCCTGTTCTCCGCGGGCGGCGTCGCCACCCCCGCCGACGCCGCGCTGATGCGCCAGCTCGGCGCCGAGGGCGTCTTCGTCGGCTCCGGCATCTTCAAGTCCGGCGACCCCGCCAAGCGCGCCGCCGCGATCGTGAAGGCGACCACCTTCTACGACGACCCGAAGATCGTCGCGGACGCGTCCCGCAACCTCGGCGAGGCCATGGTCGGCATCAACTGCGACACCCTCCCCGAGACCGAGCGCTACGCCAACCGCGGCTGGTAAGCACCGATGCCCACTCCCGTGATCGGAGTGCTCGCGCTCCAGGGCGACGTACGCGAACACCTCGTCGCCCTGGCCGCGGCCGACGCCGTGGCCCGCCCGGTCCGCCGCCCCGAGGAGCTCGCCGAGGTCGACGGCCTCGTCCTGCCCGGCGGCGAGTCCACCACCATCTCGAAACTGGCCGTCCTGTTCGGCCTGCTGGAGCCCCTCCGCGCGCGCGTACGCGCGGGGATGCCGGTCTACGGCACCTGCGCGGGCCTCATCCTCCTCGCCGACAAGATCCTCGACCCCCGCTCGGGCCAGGAGACGATCGGCGGCATCGACATGATCGTCCGCCGCAACGCCTTCGGCCGCCAGAACGAGTCCTTCGAGGCCGGGGTCGCCGTCCAGGGCGTCGACGGCGCCCCCGTGGACGGCGTCTTCATCCGCGCCCCGTGGGTCGAGTCGGTCGGCGCGCGCGTGGAGGTGCTCGCCGAGTACGACGGTCATATCGTCGCCGTACGCCAGGGCAACGCTCTCGCCACGTCGTTCCACCCGGAGCTGACCGGCGACCACCGCGTGCACGCGCTCTTTGTCGACATGGTGCGCGCGAACCGGGCTGCGGAGTCCTTGTAGGATCTCTGCGTTGGTAGGTAGATGGGTTACGCGAAGGAGACAGGCAGATGTCCGGCCACTCTAAATGGGCTACGACGAAGCACAAGAAGGCCGTGATCGACGCCAAGCGCGGCAAGCTCTTCGCGAAGATGATCAAGAACATCGAGGTCGCGGCGCGTACCGGCGGTGCCGACCCGGCCGGTAACCCGACCCTGTTCGACGCCATCCAGAAGGCCAAGAAGAGCTCGGTCCCCAACAAGAACATCGACTCCGCGGTCAAGCGCGGCGCCGGTCTCGAAGCCGGCGGCGCCGACTACGAGACGATCATGTACGAGGGTTACGGGCCGAACGGCGTCGCGGTGCTCATCGAGTGCCTCACCGACAACCGCAACCGCGCCGCCTCCGACGTCCGCGTCGCGATGACCCGCAACGGCGGCTCCATGGCCGACCCCGGCTCCGTGTCGTACCTCTTCAACCGCAAGGGCGTCATCGTCGTCCCCAAGGGCGAGCTGACCGAGGACGACGTCCTGGGCGCCGTCCTGGACGCGGGCGCGGAAGAGGTCAACGACCTCGGCGAGTCCTTCGAGGTCCTCAGCGAGGCCACCGACCTGGTCGCCGTCCGCACGGCCCTCCAGGACTCCGGCATCGACTACGACTCCGCCGAGGCGAACTTCGTCCCGACCATGCAGGTCGAACTGGACGAGGAGGGCGCCCGCAAGATCTTCAAGCTGATCGACGCCCTCGAGGACAGCGACGACGTGCAGAACGTGTTCGCGAACTTCGACGTCTCGGACGACGTCATGGCCGCGGTCGACGCCTGAGCCGGCACCCCGGTACACGAACGGGCCGACGGGACACACCCCGTCGGCCCGTCGTCATGTCGGCCGTTGTCAGTGGCAGCGGATAGCCTGCACAAACAGGTGAGCGAAGGGAGGGTGCGGTGCGGGTACTTGGGGTCGACCCCGGACTGACCCGGTGTGGTGTGGGAGTTGTTGAAGGCGTTGCCGGGCGGCCGTTGACCATGGTCGGCGTCGGGGTCGTACGCACCCCCGCCGACGCCGAGTTGAGCCACCGCCTCCTCGCCGTCGAGCAGGGCATCGAGCAGTGGCTCGACGAACACCGGCCCCAATTCGTCGCCGTGGAGCGCGTGTTCAGCCAGCACAACGTCCGCACCGTGATGGGTACCGCACAGGCCAGCGCCGTCGCCATGCTGTGCGCCGCCCGCCGCGGCATCCCCGTCGCGCTGCACACGCCCAGCGAGGTCAAGGCCGCCGTCACCGGCAGCGGGCGCGCGGACAAAGCACAGGTCGGGGCGATGGTGACGCGTCTGCTGCGGCTCGACGCGCCCCCGAAACCCGCCGACGCGGCCGACGCCCTCGCCCTCGCCATCTGCCACATCTGGCGCGCCCCCGCCCAGAACCGACTCCAGCAGGCCGTCGCCCTGCACACCTCGAAAGGCCGTACGACATGATCGCCTTCGTCAGCGGCACGGTCGCCGCACTCGCTCCCGACGCGGCCGTGGTCGAGGTCGGCGGCGTCGGGATGGCCGTCCAGTGCGCGCCGAACACGCTCGCGGGCCTGCGCATCGGGCAGCCCGCCAAGCTCTCGACGTCCCTCGTCGTGCGCGAGGACTCCCTCACGCTGTACGGGTTCGCGGACGACGACGAACGCCAGGTGTTCGAACTGCTCCAGACGGCGAGCGGGGTCGGTCCGAGGCTCGCGCAGGCGATGCTCGCGGTCCACACGCCCGACGCGTTGCGCAGAGCGGTGGCGACGGGGGACGAGAAGGCCCTGATCGCCGTACCCGGCATCGGCAAGAAGGGCGCGCAGAAACTGCTGATCGAACTGAAGGACAGGCTGGGCGAGCCGGTCGGTTCACCGGCGATCGGGGCGCCGGTGTCCCTGGGCTGGCGGGATCAACTCCACGCGGCACTGCTGGGGTTGGGGTACGCGACCCGCGAGGCCGACGAAGCGGTGGCGGCGGTGACACCGCAGGCGGAGGCGGCGGAGGGCACGCCGCAGGTAGGACAGCTACTGAAGGCGGCGCTGCAATCTCTGAACAAGGCCAGGTAGAGGTTTTTAGGGGCGCGGGGAACTGCGCGACCAGCCACGAACGACCCGCACTCGCCGACACATATCAACCCACCAATTCCTGAGGCGCACCAATGAACTGGGACGACACGACCGACGAAGACCGCCTCGTCGGCGCGTCAGCGGACCGCGAGGACCAAGCCGTAGAAGCCGCCCTCCGGCCCAAGGACCTGGGCGAGTTCATCGGCCAGGAGAAGGTCAGGGAACAGCTGGACCTCGTCCTCAGGGCAGCCCGCGCGCGCGGCGCGACCGCCGACCACGTCCTCCTCTCCGGCGCCCCCGGCCTCGGCAAGACCACACTGTCGATGATCATCGCGGCGGAGATGGGCGCGCCCATCCGCATCACCAGCGGCCCGGCGATCCAGCACGCGGGCGACCTCGCCGCGATCCTCTCCTCGCTCCAGGAGGGCGAGGTGCTGTTCCTCGACGAGATCCACCGGATGTCGAGGCCGGCGGAGGAGATGCTGTACATGGCGATGGAGGACTTCCGGGTCGACGTGATCGTCGGCAAGGGCCCGGGCGCGACGGCGATCCCCCTGGAACTCCCCCCGTTCACGCTGGTCGGCGCGACCACCCGGGCCGGCCTCCTCCCGCCGCCCCTGCGGGACCGCTTCGGCTTCACCGCGCACATGGAGTTCTACGAACCGGCCGAACTCCAGCGCGTCGTCCACCGCTCGGCCGACCTCCTGGACGTGGAGATCGACCCGGCGGGCGCTGCGGAGATCGCCGGCCGCTCCCGGGGCACCCCGCGTATCGCCAACCGCCTCCTGCGCCGGGTCCGCGACTACGCCCAGGTCAAGGCGGACGGCCTGATCACGAGGGACATCGCGGGCGCGGCCCTGAAGGTGTACGAGGTGGACGGCCGGGGCCTGGACCGCCTGGACCGCGCGGTCCTGGAGGCCCTCCTGAAACTCTTCGGCGGCGGCCCGGTGGGCCTGTCGACCCTGGCCGTCGCGGTGGGCGAGGAACGCGAGACGGTGGAGGAGGTGGCCGAACCCTTCCTGGTCCGCGAGGGCCTGCTGGCCCGCACCCCCCGGGGCCGTGTGGCGACCCCCGCCGCCTGGTCCCACCTCGGCCTGACCCCGCCCAGCCAGTCCCGGCCCGGTGGCCAGCAGGACCTGTTCGGCACCTGACCCCCCGCCCCCGCGCCACATCACGGCGAAGACACGGCTCGGTCACCGGTGGAGGTATTGGCCGGGTAAGGAACCCAGGTGCCATGCTGAACGTTGTTCCCTGTACGCGGACTCGCTTAGACTCCGCCGATGCCGCCCTTGTCGGCGGCATTCACAGATCCCATCCATCAGGCCGCTCAGCAGACGCGGTCGTGTGAAGGAAGTTCCGACCCGTGAGTCTCGTGACCCTCCTCCCGTTCATCGTGCTCATCGGGGCCATGTTCCTGATGACCCGGTCGGCCAAGAAGAAGCAGCAGCAAGCGGCCGACATGCGGAACCAGATGCAGCCCGGCAGTGGCGTCCGCACGATCGGGGGGATGTACGCGACGGTCAAGGAAGTCAACGACGAGACGATCCTGCTGGACGCCGGCCCGGGTGTGGAACTGCTCTTCGCGAAGAACGCCGTCGGCGCGGTGCTGTCGGACGAGGAGTACAACCGCATCGTCCACGGCATCGAGGCCGACCTGAAGTCCGACTCCGACATCGTTCCGGACGACGCCTCCTCCCTCACCGAGACCGAGACCGCCGAGACCGCCGACGCCGACGGGCCTTCCGACGCTGCCGCCGCCTCCGACGACAAGCCCGTCGACCTCGGCAAGAAGGACGAGTCCGAGAACGACGAGGAGCCGAAGAAGACCGACGGCGAGTCCGACGCGAAGAAGTAGTCACGCCCCCGGGGCGCGCGGGCCGCTCCCGCGCCTCCCGGGGTGTGCGCTTCTCGCGGGGGATTCCCGACACCAGTCATGGCAGCCGCGCCACGCCGACCAGGGCGTGCGGGCGGCCCGAGAGGGAGTACGAGAAGGTGGCAGCACCTAAAAAGGGCAGGAGCGCGAGCGCCCAGAGCAAGCCGGGGCGCTCACTGGCCCTGATCCTGATCGCCATCGTGGGCCTCACGGGCGGCATGTTCGCCACCGGGGACACCACGCCGCGCCTGGGCATCGACCTGGCCGGCGGCACGAGCATCACGCTGGAGGCCAAGGCCGACCAGGGCTCGGCGATCAACAAGGCGAACATGGACACCGCGGTCGACATCATGAACCGCCGTGTCAATGGTCTGGGCGTGTCCGAGGCGGAGGTGCAGACCCAGGGCAACTCCAACATCATCGTGAACATCCCCAAGGGCACCAACTCCGAGGAAGCCCGAGCCCAGGTCGGTACGACCGCCAAGCTGTACTTCCGCCCGGTCCTGGCCCAGGAGGCCACCGGCGCCGCGGCGGCCCCGTCCCCGAGCCCCTCGGCGTCGCCCAGCGGCAGCCCGAGCCCCTCGGCGTCCCCCTCGTCCAGCGCCTCCACCGGCGAGAAGGCGAGCTCCTCGCCGTCCCCGTCGACGTCCTCGACGACGCAGGGCCGCGCGGTCACCGACTCCCTGCGCGCCGACGGCACCCCGTCGCCGTCCGCGTCCGCGAAGGAGTCCCCGGCCCCGGCGGCCAGCCCCTCCCCGGGCGCGGCCAGCGGCGACACCGCCAAGCTCCAGGCCGCGTACGCCGCCCTGGACTGCTCGAAGCCCGAGCAGCGCGCCAAGGCCGGCGAGGGCGCCAAGCCCACCGACACGATCGTGGCCTGCGGTGAGATCAGCAAGGTCTGGTACAAGTACCTGCTCGGCCCGGCGGCCGTCGACGGCACCGACGTGAAGAAGGCCGACGCGGTCATCGACACCCAGGGTGCCGGCGGCTGGCAGGTCACGATGAACTTCACCGGCGGGGGCGCCAAGAAGTTCGCCGACATCACCGGCAAGCTCGCGCAGAACCAGCAGCCGCAGAACGAGTTCGGCATCGTCCTCGACGGCCAGGTCGTCTCCAGCCCCTACGTCCAGTCCGCGATCACCGGCGGCCAGGCGCAGATCTCCGGCTCCTTCACGTCGGACGAGGCGCAGAGCCTCGCGAACATGCTGTCGTACGGCGCGCTCCCGCTCTCCTTCAAGGAGCAGAGCGTGACGACCGTGACGGCCGCGCTCGGCGGTGAGCAGCTGCACGCCGGTCTGCTGGCCGGCGCCATCGGCCTCATCCTCGTCGTGATCTACCTGGTCGCCTTCTACCGCGGCCTGTCGCTCATCGCGATCGCCTCGCTGCTGGTCTCCGCCGCGCTCACCTACCTGCTGATGTCGCTCCTCGGCCCGGCCATCGGCTTCGCGCTGAACCTGCCGGCCGTCTGCGGCGCGATCGTCGCCATCGGTATCACGGCGGACTCGTTCATCGTGTACTTCGAACGCATCCGCGACGAGGTCCGCGAGGGCCGCTCGCTGCGCCCCGCCGTCGAGCGGGCCTGGCCGCGCGCCCGGCGCACCATCCTGGTCTCCGACTTCGTGTCGTTCCTGGCCGCCGCGGTCCTGTTCGTCGTCACCGTCGGCAAGGTCCAGGGCTTCGCGTTCACCCTCGGTCTGACCACCGTCCTCGACGTCGTGGTGGTGTTCTTCTTCACCAAGCCGCTGATGACGCTCGTCGCGCGCACCAAGTTCTACGGCGGCGGCCACAAGTGGTCCGGCCTCGACCCGAAGGGCCTGGGCGCCCACCCGCCGCTGCGCCGCACCCGCCGTCCCTCCGGCCCGCTCGCCGGCCCCGTAGACCCGAAGGAGGCGTGAGATGTCGAAACTCGGGAACATCGGCGCCCGGCTGCACCGCGGTGAGATCTCCTACGACTTCATCGGCCACCGCAAGATCTGGTACGGCGTCTCGATCCTGATCACCATCCTGGCGATCGTCGGCCTCGCGGTGCGCGGCCTGAACATGGGCATCGACTTCCAGGGCGGCGCGGTCTTCACCACCCCGAAGACCAGCGTCTCCGTCTCGCAGGCGGAGGACTACGCCAAGGAGGCGTCCGGCCACGACGCGGTCGTGCAGAAGCTCGGCAACGGCTCGCTGCGCATCCAGATCGCCGGCATGGACACCCAGCAGTCCGACCAGATCAAGAACAAGCTGGCCGCCGACTTCAAGGTCGACACCGAGAAGATCGCCGCCGACCTGGTCGGCCCGAGCTGGGGCGACCAGATCGCCAACAAGGCCTGGCAGGGCCTCGCGATCTTCATGGTCCTCGTCGTGATCTACCTGGCGATCGCCTTCGAGTGGCGGATGGCCATCGCGGCGCTCGTCGCCCTGATCCACGACATCACGATCACCGTCGGCATCTACGCCCTCGTCGGCTTCGAGGTCACGCCCGGTACGGTCATCGGTCTGCTGACGATCCTCGGGTACTCGCTGTACGACACGGTCGTCGTCTTCGACTCGCTCAAGGAGCAGACGAAGGACATCACCAAGCAGACGAAGTCGACGTACAGCGACATCGCGAACCACTCGATCAACGGCACGCTGGTCCGCTCGGTCAACACGACCGTCGTGGCCCTGCTCCCGGTCGCCGGGCTGCTGTTCATCGGCGGTGGCTTCCTCGGCGCGGGCACGCTCAACGACATCTCCCTGTCGCTGTTCGTCGGCCTCGCGGCCGGCGCGTACTCGTCGATCTTCATCGCCACCCCGCTGGTCGCCGACCTCAAGGAGCGCGAGCCGCAGATCAAGGCCCTGCGCAAGCGGGTCCTCGCCAAGCGCTCGCAGGCCGCCACCGAGGTGGAGCAGCCCCAGGACGCGAGCAGCGAGGGGGCCGAGGAGTACGACGACGACGCCGCCGCGGCTGTCGTCGGCCCCCGCAACCAGCCCGCGTCCCGTGGCCGGGGCCGTGGCCGTCCCTCGGGGAAGCGCCGGTGACCGACATCAAGGAGCTGTTGCTCAGCCGTATCCGTGACGTCGCGGACTACCCCGAGCCGGGCGTGATGTTCAAGGACATCACCCCGCTGCTCGCGGACCCGGCCGCGTTCACGGCGCTCACCGACGCGTTCGCCGAGATCGCGGTGCGCACCGGGGCCACGAAGATCGTCGGCCTCGAAGCGCGCGGCTTCATCCTCGGCGCCCCCGTCTCCGTCCGCGCGGGCCTCGGCTTCGTCCCGGTCCGCAAGGCCGGCAAGCTCCCCGGCGCCACCCTCTCCCAGTCGTACGACCTGGAGTACGGCTCGGCGGAGATCGAGATCCACGCCGAGGACCTCACGCCCGAGGACCGCATCCTCGTCGTGGACGACGTCCTCGCGACCGGCGGCACGGCGGAGGCGGCGATCCAGCTGATCCACCGCGCCGGCGCCCAGGTCTCCGGGGTGGCGATCCTGATGGAACTGACGTTCCTGAACGGCCGCCCGCGCCTGGAGTCCGCGCTGGACGGCGCTCCCGTGGAGTCGCTGCTCACCGTCTGAGCACCGCGCGAGGCGGGCCCGGGGTCTCCCGGGCCCGCCTTACGCATGCGTATGGCCGAAACGCGCCCCTGCCCTCGTTCCCCCGCGTACGCCTGCGGGGAAGCCCCTGTCCACCCCTCGTGTTCCTCCCGTGTACGGCTCTCACAGGCGGCTGGAGGCGATGCCCGGGCGCGGGATCGCTACGATGGGGGCTCCGGAGCCTGACCGGGGACCCGGATCGCGCACGAGGAGTCCTCTTGCCAGACGAGGCCCAACACCTGACCGCCGCCAAGCCCGAGAGTGGTTCGGGGCCCGCGTCGCGTGGCCAGAACGGCACCGCGGCGCCGGTGGAGCACGACCGTACGGCGCCCGCCGACCGCCAGCCCGAGCAGCCGCGCCCCAAGCCGGCCCCGCCCGAGCGCCCGGCGTC
>NZ_LIRL01000051.1 GCF_001419795.1 Streptomyces niveiscabiei | reverse complement strand
ACCCCCACCCACCCCCTCGACAGATTCCGTCGCGTAACCAAAAGGCAACAACGGAATCACTTGTTGGTACACCACACCTCTGTCAGGATCGGCACTCAAATCCGACCAGAGCTACGCCCCCGAGTCGAACACCGAGACAGGGGCGAAGACGGAGGAACACGGCATGCGAGACACTCCACCCGAGCTGGAACGTTTCTCCCAGGGTGCCCAGTACATCGCAGGCCGCCTCACCCCAGGCACCTCCGCCACGCCCCACACGATCATCGACCCGGCGACGAACACCCCGGTCCTGACCTACACCCCGGCCGCGGCGCAGGACGTCGACGAGGCGGTGGCCGCGGCGCGGGCCGCGTTCCCCGGATGGGCCGGTGCCACTCCCGCGGAGCGGTCGGACGCGTTGTACCGCCTCGCGGAGACTCTCGCGGACCGTGCGGAGCACCTCGCGCGGGCGGAGTCGCTCCAGTGCGGCAAACCCCTGCGGCTGACGCGGGAGTTCGACGTGCCCGGCACGATCGACAACACGGCGTACTTCGCGGGCGCGGCCCGCCACTTGCAGGGCCAGTCGGCGGGGGAGTACTCGGCGGACCACACGTCGTACGTGCGCAGGGAGCCGATCGGCGTGGTCGGCTCGATCGCGCCCTGGAACTACCCCCTCCAGATGGCCGCGTGGAAGATCCTCCCGGCGATCGCGGCGGGCAACACGATCGTGCTGAAGCCCTCGGAGCTGACGCCCCTGACGGCGCTGATGTTCGCGCAGGCGGCGACGGACGCGGGCATCCCGGACGGCGTGGTGAACGTCGTCAGCGGCACGGGAGCCGAGGCGGGGGAGCACCTCGTGGCGCACCCGGACGTCGCGATGACGTCGTTCACGGGCTCGACGGCCGTGGGCAAGCACATCGCGCGGGTCGCGTCGGAGACGGTCAAGCGGGTCCACCTGGAACTCGGCGGAAAGGCCCCGTTCGTCGTGCACGACGACGCCGACCTGGAGGCCGCGGCGAACGGCGCCGTCGCGGGCGCGCTGATCAACGCCGGCCAGGACTGTACGGCGGCCACGCGCGCGTACGTACAGAGGCCGCTCTACGACGCGTTCGTGGAGCGGACGGCGGCGCTGATGGAGAGTGTCCGGCTCGGGGACCCCTTCGTGGACGGCACGGACCTCGGCCCGCTCATCACGCGCGCGCACCGGGACCGGGTCGCGGGTTTCGTCGACCGCGCGCGTGCGTACGCGCGGGTGGTCACCGGAGGGGCCTGCCCGAAGGACAGGGACGGCGCGTACTATCTCCCCACCCTGATCGCGGACGCCCCGCAGGACAGCGAGATCGTCCGGTCCGAGATCTTCGGCCCCGTCCTGGTGGCGCTGCCCTTCGACGGCGACGACGAGGGCATCGGGCTCGCGAACGACACCCCGTACGGTCTCGCGGCGTCCGTGTGGACCCGGGACGTGTTCCGGGCGAACAGGGCCACCAGGGAGCTGCGCGCGGGGTGCGTGTGGGTCAACGACCACATCCCGATCGTCAGCGAGATGCCGCACGGGGGGTACCGGCAGTCGGGCTACGGCAAGGACATGTCACCGTACTCGTTCGAGGAGTACACCCAGATCAAGCACGTCATGTTCGACAACACGGCGGCGGCCCGCAAACCCTGGCACCGCACGGTGTTCACAGGTGGCCCGGAAAGCCGCTGAGTCGACCGTCGTCCGTCCGGAAGGGGCAGCACGCGCATGGAGCAGTACGAGCCCGACGACCGCCTGTCACCGGCCCAGCTCGCGGCCATGAGGCGCAGCCTGCGCAGCGGCCGGGCCGCGCTGACCCGGCGCTCGCTGCTGCGCGCCTCGACGGGCGGCGCGCTGGGGCTTGCCGGTCTCGGGACGCTGAGCGCCTGCGGCATCCCGGCCGCCGGGAAGACCGAGGGCGGCACGTCCGCCGACGACCGCTCGGCGAAGGAGAAGACCGTCAACTTCTCCAACTGGACCGAGTACATGGACGTCGACGACAGCGGGAAACGACACCCCACGCTCGACGCGTTCACCCGGCGCACCGGGATATCCGTCCGGTACACCGAGGACATCAACGACAACAGCGAGTTCTTCGGCAAGATCAAGCCGCAGCTCGCCGCGGGCCAGGACACCGGCCGCGATCTGATCGTCCTCACCGACTGGCTCGCCGCGCGCCTGATCCGCCTGGGGTGGGTCCAGAAACTGGACGCGTCCCACCTGCCGCACGCCTTCGCCAACCTGTCCGCGCAGTTCCGCACCCCCGACTGGGACCCGGGACGGGCGTACTCGTACCCCTGGCAGGGCATCTCGGCGGTCATCGCGTTCAACAAGAAGGCGCTCGACGGCGTCGAGGTGAGATCGGTGTCCGACCTCCTCGACAACCGCAAGCTGAAGGGCAAGGTCGGCTTCCTCACGGAGATGCGCGACAGCGTCGGCATGACCCTGCTGGACATGGGCAAGGACCCGGCGAGGTTCACGGCGGACGACTACGACGCGGCCATCGCGCGCCTCCAGAGGGGCGTCGACAACGGCCAGATCCGCCGCTTCACCGGCAACGACTACACCGCCGACCTCACCAAGGGCGACCTGGCCGCGTGCATCGCGTGGGCGGGGGACGTCGTCCAGCTGAAGGCGGACAGCCCGGACGTCGATTTCGTCATCCCCGACAGCGGCTACATGACGTCCAGCGACAACCTGCTGATCCCCAACAAGGCGCGCCACAAGACGAACGCCGAACGGCTCATCGACTACTACTACGAGCCCGGACCGGCCGCCCAACTCGCCGCGTACATCAACTACGTCTGCCCCGTGGACGGCGTCAAGGACGCGCTGGCGAAGATCGACCCGGACGCGGCGGACAATCCGCTGATCATCCCGGACAAGGCGATGCAGGCCAAGTCGCACTCCTTCCGCTCGCTGAGCGCGAGCGAGGAGACCGCATTCGAAGCGAAGTTCGCGAAGCTCACTGGGGCGTGACGACGATGACAGACAACAGCGGCGACGTCCGCCTCTCCGGCATAGGCAAGACGTACGGCGCGTTCACCGCCGTGCACCCGCTCGACCTGACCGTCCCGCAGGGCTCGTTCTTCGCGCTCCTCGGGGCGTCCGGCTGCGGCAAGACGACGACCCTCAGGATGATCGCGGGCCTGGAGGAGCCGACCAGCGGCACCGTCCGCCTCGGCGACCAGGACGTCACCCGCCTGCCGCCCCACAAGCGGCCCGTGAACACGGTCTTCCAGTCGTACGCGCTCTTCCCGCACCTCGACATCTACGAAAACGTCGCATTCGGCCTCAGACGGCGCGGGATCAAGAGCGTGAAGAAAATGGTCGACGACATGCTGGAACTCGTCCAGCTGGGCGAGCAGGCCCGTAAACGGCCCCACCAGCTCTCCGGCGGCCAGCAGCAGCGCGTCGCCGTCGCCCGCGCCCTCATCAACCACCCCAAGGTGCTCCTCCTCGACGAACCCCTCGGCGCCCTCGACCTGAAGCTGCGCCGCCAGATGCAGCTGGAGCTCAAGCGCATCCAGACCGAGGTCGGCATCACCTTCGTGCACGTCACGCACGACCAGGAGGAGGCCATGACGATGGCCGACACGGTCGCCGTGATGAACGCGGGCCGCGTCGAACAGCTCGGCTCCCCGGCCGACCTGTACGAGAACCCGCGCACGACGTTCGTCGCGAACTTCCTCGGCACCTCCAACCTCATCGA
This sequence comes from Streptomyces niveiscabiei, assembly GCF_001419795.1. GTDB lineage: Bacteria > Actinomycetota > Actinomycetes > Streptomycetales > Streptomycetaceae > Streptomyces > Streptomyces niveiscabiei. The sequence continues at coordinate 12,584 of NZ_LIRL01000051.1, read as the reverse complement.
GGCCGAGGTCGACACCAAGAACGGCGACGACATCGTCCTCAAGGCCGAGGACGGGCGCCTCGTCCTGCCCGCGTCCCGCTGCCCCGCCCCGGCCACGCCCGGCGGCCGGCTCCTTGTCGGCGTCCGCCCCGAGAAAGTCGCCCTCGCGCACGCGCACGAGGCGTCGACCGTCCCGGAGGGCCGCAACCGGCTGCGCGGGACGATCGCCGACGCAAGCTTCATCGGCGTGTCGACGCAGTACGTGATCCGTACGGGCGTCTGCCCCGAGTTCGCGGTGTACGTCCAGAACGTCGACCGGGACGAGCGCCTGGCACCCGGCGCCGAAGTCGTCCTGCACTGGGCACCCGCGCACACCTTCGGGCTCGACGCCTCCCAGGACATCGACGCCGGCACGCAGGAAGAGGCGGTCGTCTGATGGCGGCCACCCTCACCGAACCGGCACCCGCCCCCGAGCCCGAAACCGAGGCTCCCGCGCGCGTGCGCAGAAGAGGCCGCTGGACGCCGTACTGGCTGCTGCTGCCCGGCATCCTGTGGCTGCTCGTGTTCTTCGCGCTGCCGATGATCTACCAGGCGTCGACCTCCGTGCAGACGGGCTCCCTGGAGGAGGGCTACAAGGTCACCTGGCATTTCGCGACCTACTGGGACGCCCTCCAGGAGTACTGGCCGCAGTTCCTGCGCTCGGTCCTGTACGCCGCCGCCGCGACCGTCCTGTGCCTGGTCCTCGGCTACCCGCTGGCCTACCTGATCGCGTTCCGCGCGGGCCGCTGGCGCAACCTGATCATGATCCTGGTGATCGCCCCGTTCTTCACCAGCTTCCTGATCCGCACGCTCGCCTGGAAGACGATCCTCGCGGACGGCGGCCCCGTCGTCGGCGCCCTCGACACCCTGCACGTCCTGGACGTCACCGCCTGGCTCGGCTGGACGGCGGGCGACCGCGTCCTCGCGACGCCTCTCGCGGTCGTGTGCGGGCTGACGTACAACTTCCTGCCGTTCATGATCCTGCCGCTCTACACGTCCCTGGAGCGCATCGACGGACGCCTCCACGAGGCCGCCGGTGACCTGTACGCGCGCCCGTGGACGACGTTCCGGAAGGTCACCTTCCCCCTGTCGATGCCGGGGGTCGTCTCCGGGACGCTGCTGACGTTCATCCCGGCGTCCGGCGACTACGTCAACGCCGAACTCCTCGGCTCGACCGACACCCGCATGATCGGGAACGTCATCCAGACGCAGTTCCTGCGCGTCCTGGACTATCCGACGGCCGCCGCGCTGAGTTTCCTCCTCATGGCCGCGATCCTCTTCATGGTCACGTTCTACATCCGCCGTTCCGGGACGGAGGACCTCGTCTAGATGTCCTGGCTCAAACGTCATCTCGTCGTCATCGCCGGATTGTGCACCCTGGCCTATCTGCTGCTGCCGAACGTCGTCGTCACGGTCTTCTCCTTCAACAAACCCAGAGGCCGTTTCAATTACGAGTGGCAGAACTTCTCCCTCGACGCGTGGAAAGACCCGTGCGGTGTCGCCGGAATGTGCGGATCGCTCTCCACGAGCCTCCAGATCGCGTTCTGGGCGACCCTCGGGGCGACCGTCCTCGGCACGCTGATCGCCTTCGCGCTGGTCCGCTACCGGTTCCGCGCACGGGGCGCCGTCAACTCGCTGATCTTCCTGCCCATGGCGATGCCGGAGGTCGTCATGGCGGCCTCACTGCTCACCCTGTTCCTCAACATGGGCGCCCAGCTCGGCTTCTGGACGATTCTCATCGCCCACATCATGTTCTGCCTGAGTTTCGTCGTGACGGCCGTCAAAGCACGTGTCATGTCGATGGACCCGCGCCTCGAAGAAGCCGCCCGCGACCTCTACGCCGGACCGGTGCAGACATTTCTGCGCGTCACTCTTCCCATTGCCGCCCCGGGAATCGCGGCGGGCGCGATGCTCGCCTTCGCGCTCTCCTTCGACGATTTCATCATCACGAATTTCAACGCCGGTTCGACCGTCACGTTCCCCATGTTCGTCTGGGGTTCCGCACAGCGCGGAACGCCCGTCCAGATCAACGTCATCGGCACGGCGATGTTCCTCGTCGCCGTCCTCCTCGTGCTGGTCTCCATGGCCGTCGGCAGACGCCGTAGCAGGCACCGGGTTTGACGTCCACGCGATCCGGGTAGGGCCGTCGCCGCTTCTGCGCCGACTTCGGTACGGCCCCTCCCGCGCGCGTGGCGTACGGCACCGGACCCGGCGGGTCCGCGCCCGGCCCTCCCGCCAGGGAGCGCGCCGAACAGGCCGGGGTCGTGCTCACCGGCGCGCGCGGGAGCGGACGGCGGCGTGTGATCCGGTTCACTCCGGATAGGTCCCCGAACCCGCGTAATGCTCACCGGGAAACCTCCCTCTCTTCCTCGTGACGCCACCGCGTCGACGACGGAACACGACAGAAAGGGAGGTCTTCTCGATGACTGGGGCCAAGACTGCGGTCGAATGGCTGGCATCCGTCGCACCCGACCCGGACGCCTGCCGGTGGGAGTGGGAGCGCAACCCCCTCGGGGTCGCGCTGCTGCCCGCCGGGCGCGCCTGGGACGTGCTGATCCTGCCGGGCGAACTCGGCCGTCCGACCCTCGACATCCTCACCCGCATCCTCGACCGGACCGGCCCGGTGCTGGTCGACTTCGGCGACAACCGCATGGGCTTCTTCGTGCCGCCGGGCACGGCCGCGCGCTGGCTCGGCACCGGGATCCGCAGCGCCGGGAACGGCACCTGGATCGTCGTCCCGTACCCGGGCCGCTCCACCGGTGCCGTCCGCTGGCTCGTGCCACCGGACGGTACCGGCACGCTGAACGACCCCGCGCTCCTCGAACTCGCCATGCACGAGGCCGCCGCCGGGCTCGCGGCGGGGGAGGACGGGTGATCACGGGCTGACCGGTCCGCGAGCACACCTCCGCGTCCCCCATTCCGGGGAGGGTGCCCGCGCGTGAACACGCTCGTCGGCCGCCCGTGCGGCCGACACGGTCGTCACCCCAACACCCCTACGAGCCAGCGGTCGCCTTGAGCGCCAGCCACAGCTCCATCCGCACGTCCGGGTCGTCCAAGGAGCGGCCCAGGATCTCCTCCACGCGGCGCATCCGGTAGCGCAGCGTGTGCCGGTGCACTCCGAGATCGGCGGCGGCCGCGTCCCACTGGCCGTGCCGGGAGAGCCACGCGCGCAGCGAGGCGACCAGGTCCCCCCGGCCCGTCGCGTCGTGCTCGTGCAGCGCCCGCAGGAGACCGTCCGAGAACGCCCGCACGGCGTCGTCCGCGAGGAGCGGCAGCACCGACCCCGCCGCCAGCTGGTCGTGCTCCACGAAGGCCCTGCCCCGGCGCCTGGCGACCGAGAGGGCCTGCTCGGCCTGCTTGCGGCCCACCGCGGCCGTACTGGGCCCCGCCGGACCCGACAGGCCGATGAGCAGGTCGGGGCCCTCCGTCGACCGGTCCGCCTCCACCTCCGCCGCGTACTCCACCGTCTCCGCGAGCACCCCGCCGCCGTCCACCGCGACGACCACGAGCCGCTCGCCCTCCGGGACGGCGAGGACCGGCTCGGCCACGCGGGCCGCCACCGACTCCAGGGCCTCAGCGAACTCCGCCAGCGGCCCTTCGTCGTCCGCCGCGCGTGCGCGGGACGACGATGCGGCGACCGGCACGCGCGCGCCGGGCCCCGGTTCCGCGACGAGCACCCGGAACGGCGCGTCCAGCAGACCGGCGTACAGATCGCCCGCCACCGCGCGCGCGTGGTCCGGTTCGCCCGCGAGGAGCATCCGCAGGACCGCAGCGCCGATGCGCTGCTCGGCCGCGCGCAGGGAACGGGAGCGTTCCGTCGTCAGGGTGAGCAGGGCGATCGCCGAGTGGACGGCGTACCGCTCGGCCGTGCCCGGGGCGGTGGCCGTGCCGACGGCGAGCGCCGCGCGCGGGCGGCGGCCGGTGCCCAGGGAGTGCAGCTCCACCCGGTCCTCGCCGTCGATCACCGAGGACACCGGGGCGGGGCGCTCGCGCAGGCGCGCGACGTCCACCGTGAGGCGGGCCGCCCTGCGCCACGCCCACTCCGGGGCCGCCGCGACGACCCCGCCCGACGCGTCGTACAGGGCCGCCCAGCCGTCCACGTGGGCCGCCAGCGCCGTCAGCAGGCCCTCGGGGCCCGCGGTGAGGGTCTGGCGCGTCAGCTCGCGCTGGGCCGCGAAGCCGTCCGTCACCGCCCGGTACTGGTCCGCCGCGATCGCCGCGGAGACGGCCTTGCTGATCGCGATGAACGGCGTCCTGCGCGGCACTTCGAGCAGCGGCAGCCCCTCCGCGCGGGCCGCCTCCACGAGCGCCTGGGGGACGTCCTCGTAGTTGACGCCCACCGCGAACCCCAGCCCCACCACACCCGCCTCCACCAGCCGCCGTACGTACCGGCGCATCGCCGCCGGGTCCTCGGCGTCCAGCTTCAGCGCCGTGATCAGCAGCAGCTCCCCGCCCTCCATGTACTCCACCGGGTCCGGCAGCTCGCTCACATGCGTCCACCGCACCGGCACGCCGAGCTTGTCCTCGCCCGCGCGCACGACGAGCTTCAGCGCGGAGTGGTGGACGAGGGAGGCCAGGGTGGGGGGCATGGTGCCTTCAGACGCGAGGAGGTCGGGAGCAGTGCCGATTGTGCCTCAGCGACACGCCTGCGCGGCCCCTGGAGGCGCGCTCACCACTCGACGAGCAGCCGGGACAGGCCGCGCGTCGCCAGGCCCTCGTGCCACACCACGGCGTCCTGTCGGGGCGACAGGCGCAGGGCGGGGAAGCGGTGTCGCAGGCGAGCCAGGGCCGTTCTCAGCTGGAGGACGACCAGCGGGGCGCCCGGGCAGCGGTGGGGGCCGTGCCCGAACGTGAGGTGCGGGGCCTGGCGGGCGTCCTGGTTGCAGTGCAGCAGCGAGACGACGACGGCCTCCCCTCGGCGTACCGCCGTATCGCCCAGGACGAGGTCCTCGACGGCCACCCGGGGGAAGCTCAGGGGCGTCGACGGCGACCGGCGGAGCGACTCCTCCCACGAGCCGCCCCCGGTGAGCAGGTCGAGCACCGCCAGGCCCAGCTGGTGCGCGGTCGTCTCGTACCCGGCCATGAGCAGGGCCAGCCCGAGGTTGACCGACTCGGTGCGGGAGACCTCCCCCGCCTCCTCGGCCCGCACCAGCGCGCTCAGCAGGTCAGGCCCGGGCGCCGCGCTCTTCGCGGCGAGCAGCGCGGACATGTACCTGGCGAGCGTCAGGACGTGGCGGCCCCTGCCGCGCACCCCCTGAGGCGTCATCCCGAACAGCGCCCGCACCGCGCCCTCGAACACCGGCCGGTCCGCGACGGGTACGCCGAGCAGGGCGCCCAGCGCGACCATCGGCAGCGGCGAGGCGTACCCGCCGATCAGGTCGGCGCCCGGCCCCGCCGCCTCCATCCGGTCCAGCAGGCTGTCGGCGGCCTCCTCGACCACCGGCCCCCGCGCGGCGACCCGGGGGCCGGTGAACGCCCCCGCGGCGATCCGGCGCAGCCGGGCGTGGTCGGCGCCGTCCAGGCTCATGACCGAGTTGGGCGAGAGGTCGACGGACCCCCACTTCGGGGCGTCCGGGCGGGCGGCGGCGGCCCTGCTGAGGCGCGGGTCGGCGAGCGCGGCACGCCCCACGGCGTGGTCGGTGACCAGCCACATGGGGTCGCCGGTGGGCATCCGCACGCGCGCGACGGCCCCGCACGGGGTCGCCGCGAGGAAGGGCGGCAGGGGGCCGATCCCGCGAGGGTCGAAGACGCCGGGCATGGTGGCGGGCTCCTCAGCTGCCCGGACCGGGCGCGTCGGGCAGCCGTACGTGGGCCGCGTACTGCGTCGGCCCGCTGATCCGGACCCCGCCCGACCGGACGAGGTCCTTGAGGCGCTGCGGCAGGCCGTCGTCGAAGCGGACGCCGTCCGGCACCGGGACACCGGCCGCCCGCATCGGCCACTCGATCTCGCGGCAGGTGGTGCTGAGCCAGTCGAGGACCGCCGACCCGCCGGGGCCCGCCGCCGGAGTCCAGGTGATCACCTCCGGGCCCGGAAGACCGGCGTCGAGGAACGTCCGGGTGAGGCGGGGCCCGAAGTCGGGGACGGCGCCCGCCGCCCGGAAAGGGGCGGGCCACAGCGCGTAGTACCGGTCCCACTCCGGCAGCGGCGGCTCGGACGGCGACGTGTTCGTGAAGTCCATCTCGTGCAGGACGACGACGCCGCCCGGCTTCAGCAGGGAGGCCAGCCGGCGCAGCACCGACGCGGGATCGGGCAGGTACATGAGGATGTACCGGCCGACCAGGACGTCGAACGTCTCCGGCCATGTGAAGTCGCCGAGGTCGGCGGCCTCGTACCGCACCGAGCCCGTCAGACCCGCCTCTCGCGCGCGGGCGCGGGCGTCGCGGACGCTCCCGGGGTCGCGCTCGACCCCCACGACGCGCCCGGCCGGCCCGACCAGCCGGGCCGCCAGCAGGGCGACGTCGCCCGGCCCCGAGCCGATGTCCAGGACGCTCGCCCCCGGCCGCACCCCGGCCGCGCGCAGGGCCCGCTCGGTGAACGGCGAGACCGCCGCGTCCTGAAGCGCGAGCCGCCGCCGCTCGCTCTCGGAGTGCCCGAGCAGGTAGGCGCCGCCGCGCGTCACGAGATGACCCCCAGGGTGCGCTTCTCCAGGGACGCGGGACGGCGTATCGCCTTGCCGCTCGACGTACGGGCGATGCCGCCCCGGCGTACGAACACGATCTCGTCCGGCGTAATACCCAACTCGGCCATCACACGCGCGCGGATACGGCCCGTCGCGTCACGGCGGCTCGCCGCGTCCCGCCGCGTCGTCTCGACGACGAGCCCGAGTCTGCCGCCCTCGTCGGTCCGGATCTGCTCGGCCAACACGCCGTGGACCGAGATCCCGGGCGTGTCGCGTACGACGGCCTCGATGTCGCTCGCCCAGTGGTTCGCGCCGAACACGATGATCACCTCCTTCGTGCGGCCCACGACGTACAGCTCGCCGTCGTGCCGCAGCCCCAGGTCGCCGGTCGCCACCCAGCCGCCCGGCAGCAGCAGGCGACGGCTCTCCTGCGGGGCCCGGTCGTACCCGGTGGCGGTGACGGACGCCCCCCTGACCTCGACGGCCCCGACCGTGCCGTCCTCGGCGGGCGCGCCGTCCGCCGCGGTGAGCCGGATCTCCGTACCCAGCACCGGCGTTCCCACACCGACCAGTTCGCGGTACGGCCCGGCGCCGGGCGGCACCGGCACGTACCGGCCCCGGTGGAGCTCGTCCCGGTCGGCGCGCAGCACCTTCGCCGGGCGGCCGACCGGGGGGAGGGTGACGGCCAGGGTCGCCTCCGCCAGCCCGTAGGCCGGCAGGAACACGTCCTTCGCGAGTCCGGCGGGGGCGAAGCGCCCGGTGAAGGCGTCCTGGAGGCGCCGGTCGACCGGCTCGGCGCCGTTCACCGCGATCCGCCAGCGCGACAGGTCGAGCCCGTCCGACGGCCGTACGCCGCGCCGCAGGACGTACCGGTAGCCGGAGTCCGGGGCCATCGTGAACGTGGCGCCCAGCCGCCCCATGGCCGCGATCCACCCGTTCGGGTCCCGCAGGTAGTCCTCGGGCGTCAGCAGATGGATGCCGACGTCGTGCAGCAGCGGCGTCAGGAAGGAGCCGATCAGCCCCATGTCGTGGAAGAGCGGCAGCCAGGTGCAGCCGACGTCGGACGGGGTGAGCCGGGTCCCGTGGGCGATGGCGGCGACCCCGGCGGCCACGTTCCCGTGGCTCAGCACGACCCCCCGGGGCTCGCTGCTGGTGCCCGACGTGTACTGGACCACCGCCGGGTCCGACGCGGTCCGCGCGACGTACGCCGTCCCCGGCTCGGCCACCTCCGCCACCGGCAGTACGCCGATCTCCGGACCGAGTTCCGGGAGCAGTCCCGGCGCCGCCAGCACCGTACGCACGCGCGAGCGGCGCAGGGCCGCCGCCGTACGCCGTACGTACGCCTCGGACGACCCGAAGGGCACCGGACCCGGCAGCGGCACCGCGACCGCGCCCGCCGCGAGGACGCCGAAGAACGCGCGCGCGAAGTCCACCGACGTCGGCAGGACCAGCGCGACCCGCTCGCCGGGCTCCACCCCGCGCGACAGCAGCCCCGCCGCCACCCGCCCCGCCTCGGCGAAGAGATCCGTGTACGGCAGGAACTCGCCGTCCCGGCCCCGGCGCAGCACGTGCAGGCCCCGCCCGGACCGCCGCCCGGCGACCTCGCCGAGCGCAGCGAACAGGGTCACGGCATGGGCTCCGCGTCCGCGATCAGCCCGGAGACCGCCGCCACGAACTCCCGTACGGTGCTCGTCTCGAAGACGATGTGGTCCTCCACCTCGATGCCGTAGTGCTGCTCGATCTCCAGCACGATCTGGAGCGCGTGGATCGAGTCGAAGCGGGGCAGGGAGCGCAGGTCGGCGGCCACGTCCACCTCCTCGACGGGGACGCGCAGCTGCTCGGCGACGATGCGGCTGACGGTGTGTTCGATGTCGGTGACACGCAGCGGTGACATGGCGTGGAGGGGTCCTGTTCTGTGACGTGGTCAGGGTCGGCGGGGCAGGGCGCGGAGCTTGGCCTTGATGTCGCGGGGGGTCTCCAGCGAGTCGTCGTCCGCGAGGAGCCGCACGATCGACATCACCTTGGCGTCCGCCGAGTCCACCGAGTCGTGCTGGATCGTCTCGATGCGGCGGATGCCGGCCGAGGACGTGGAGTGCGGGTAGAACAGGCCCGCCGGATGCTTGACGCCGCCGCGCCGGTCCGCCAGCCAGATGTAGGCCATGCTCAGGGCGGCGGTCCGGGCGGCCGGGTCGCCGTCGCACAGCTCCCGCAGGAACACCGAGAACGCCCGGCAGTGCCGGGCCTCGTCGCGGGCCAGCAGGCGCCAGATCTTCCGGATCACCGGCTCCGGCGCGTGCGCCGCCAGCGCCTTGTACAGGGCGGAGGCGCGGGACTCCGAGATGACGTTCATCATGAGCGTCGCCGAGCGCACGTCGCCCTGCGGGTACGGCTCGCGCTTGTACAGCGCGTGCTTCGAACGGAGCTTGACGCCGATCCGGTCCAGGTAGCGGGCCTGGACCAGCGAGTGCCGGGACTCCTCCGCGCCCCACTGGAGCGCCCAGGACGAGAAGCTCGCCTCGCCCTGCCACTCCCGCAGGAAGTTGTGGGCGCCGGGCAGGGTGCCGAACTCGATGACGGCCGCCTCGGTGAGGAAGTCCACCGTCCGCTCGTCCAGCAGGCCGTGGTCGATGCGGTCCAGGTCCACCTCGGTCCAGTCCCAGCGGGTCGTCTCGAACCAGTCGAAGATCCGGTTGAACGTCATGTCGAGGTAGTAGTCGGTGTACAGGTCGTCCGCCATCAGCGCGCGGTGCGCCCGCAGGGCCAGTTCGACCGAGGCGGTCAGCCCGCCCGGCGCCACCGCCGACGGCCGCACGATGTCCTCGACGTCCAGCGCCTCCGCCCAGCCGGGCACCGGGCCCGCCGTACCGGGCTCGACGACGTACACGCGGGTCCGGTCGAACCGCGCGTGCGCGCGCAGGGCCCGCACGGAGGGCAGCGGCTCGGCGCCCGCGTCGATCCACACCGCCGCGAGGTCGGACGACGGGTCCAGCTCGTGCAGGTAGCGCTTCCAGTCGGCGTGCGCCGGGCGGTCCACGGCGACGTCGCCGAAGGCCGGGACGGTGAGTTCCTCGGCGGGGCGGGCGGCGGTGGTGGGGGCCAGCAGGGCGATTCTGGGCGTGGTCACGAGGAGCGTCCTCTCTGGTGGGCTGCCGCGTCGGCTCCGGCGGTCCGGCCGCGTCAGCGCGCCTCGCTGCTCGCGGCCGGGCCGAGGAGCACGGGCAGCTCCTCGATGCTGTTGCTGACGAACGACGGCACCGGCCGCACCGTCCAGGTGTCCGGCGGCGCCGCCCGGACCCCGGGGAAGCGGGTGAAGAACCCGGCCAGCGCCGTTTCCAGCTGGAGGCGCGCCAGGTGGATGCCGACGCAGAAGTGCGGGCCGTGCCCGAAGCCGAGGTGACCGGCCTGCCTGCGGCGGACGTCGAACCGGTCCGCGTCCGCCCCGTGATGCTCGGGGTCGCGGCCCGCCGAACCGAACGACGCGAGGACGGCCTCGCCCCGGCGGATCGTTTCCCCGCCCACCACGACGTCCTCGACCGGGTAGCGCATCGGGAACTGGTTCACCGCGCCGTTCCAGCGCATCGTCTCCTCGACCACCGCGCTCCACGGCACCTCCCCGGCGCGGGCGGCGGCGAGCTGCTCGGGGTGGGTGAGCAGGGCGTGGCAGGCGTTGACGAGGACGTTGATGACGCTCTGGTGGCCCGCGAAGAACATCAGCAGGATCATGCCGTGCAGCTCGCTGTCGCTGAGCCGGTCGTCCCCGGCCCTGCGCGCCGTCAGCAGCGCGCTGATCAGGTCGTCCCCGGGGGAGTCGCGGCGCTCCGCCACGATCTCCCGCAGCAGCGCCTCGATCCGCGCGTCGGTCTCCAGGACCTGTTCGGGGGTGTTGGTCGTCCGGGTCTGCATCCCGGTCAGCACGTGCAGCAGCCGCCGCTTGGGCCGCGGGACGCCCAGCAGGTCCGAGATGACGGCGGTCGGGATCGGGTAGGCGAACGCCTTGCGGAAGTCCACCGGCCGGTCCGCGGGCCGCGCGGCGAGCCGGTCGAGGAGCGTGTCCACGAGCCGCTCCACGCCCGGGCGCATGGCCTCCACCCGGGCCGGGGTCAGCGCCTGGTCGACCAGCCCGCGCAGCCGCCGGTGGTCGGCGCCGTGCGCGTTGATGACGCTGTCGGTCGAGACGAAGCCGATCAGCGGCCAGCCGTCCGGCACCTCGCCGCGCGCCGCCGCACCCCAGTGCGCGATCCCCTTGGCGAACCGGGGGTCCGTCAGCACCCGGCGCAGGTCGTCGTGGTGCGGAATCGCCCACGCCCGCACATCGCCGGGAAGCCGGACCGGTACGGCTCTCCCCGCCGCCCTCAGGCGCGCGTTCTCCGCGTGCTGATCCGAACCGTCCACGTCCAGTGCGAACGGGCATTCCGTCGAATCCACTTCACCCCTCCTGGGAAAGCGCGACGAGCCGGGATTCTTCCGCCGCCGAGAAGCGCGCCACGTCGGCGCCGAATTCTTCGTACGCGTGGAAAAGGAATCCGTGCCCGGTGCCGGGATAGATCTTCAGCGTGGAATGCGGCAGGTGTTCCGCGAGAACGGCGCTTTTCCCGGCGGCGACCATGACGTCCCCTTCGCCGTGGGCGACGAAGACCGGCTGGGTGATCGACGCGAGGTCCCGGACGGCCGACGGATCGGGCGCTCCCCAGGCCGCCGCCGCTTCCAGCTGCGCCCGCCAGGAGGGCTCGGCGACACCCGCGCTCGGGCCCGCCCGGCGGACGTACGCGACGCCCCGCGCGCGGCCCTCCGGAGTCGGCGGGAAGAACAGGTGGACCAGATCCTTGGCGCTGACCTGGTCTTTCGCGATGATCGAGCGGACCCGACCCCGCGCGGCGAGATCCTCGCCCGAACCGCGCGGGGAGGTTCCGGCGAGGATCAGGCGGCGCACGAGGTCCGGGCGGGCGCGCGCCAGGCTCTGGGCGACGTAGCCGCCGAGGGAGAAGCCGAGTACGTCGATCCCGGTCAGGCCCAGCGAATCCGCGAACGCGGCGATTCCGTCCGCCATGGCCGCGACCGTGGTCGGGGTCGTTCCGCCGGAGAGGCCGATGCCCCGGTTGTCCGCGACGATCACCTCACGGTCCGCCGCGAGCCTTTTCAACAGGGCCGGGTCCCACAGGCCGATATCGGCGCGGAAATGCGACAGCAGTAACAGGGGCGGGATTTTTCCGGGGCTGCTCAGCCGGACGTATGCGTAACGGCAATTGTCGGAGGAGAGGGCGAAGAGCTTTTCCATGAAAAACCCTTCGTCGCTCCGACAGGGCTGATAACAAAACGGTAATCCTGTCGGTGATCGTGTGTCAACGATCAGTATTGGACATCGACTTGACTCCGTCGCAGGTCCACCAGCATCGGCGGCGCGTGCTCGCCGGTCACGCTCGTCAGGGACAGCACCGCGTGGCCCGGCGGCACCTCGTGCGCGAGTTGCGACGCCGACCAGCGCTCCCGCTCGACCTGCCGGACGGTCACCGCGTCCGTGGTGACCGCCTTGCCGGTGACGAGTTTGCGCAGGGCGTGGATCGCGCGGGTCATCGGCTGGTCGGCGAAGACCGTGTGCTTGGCGACCTCGGTCGTCTCGACCCACTCCGTGCCCCACGTCTGGGCGAACCGGTTGCCGTCCCACGTCGTGACACCCGCGTACGCCATCCGGCACCCCACGGCGCCGTACAGCGGCCCGTGCAGGGCCTCCGGGACGTCCCCGACGCTCCGCAGCGCCAGCACCACGCCCGCGTCGCGCGACCGCAGGCGCTGGATGTGCCGCACCGACTCCGCGGTGACCGTCCCGGTCGCGTCGTCCAGCACGAGGCACGCGAAGTGCGCGCGCCGGGCTTCCCGCACGACCGCGTTGAACTGCGCGAGCACCAGGCGGGTGAGGATCCGCCCGGCTTCCTCGTGCCCGCGCGCGGG
>NZ_LIRL01000509.1 GCF_001419795.1 Streptomyces niveiscabiei | reverse complement strand
GCCCCCGCAAGATACCCCCAACTCCCCTTCCGAGAAAGGCATCCAGTGATCCGTGTACTACTGGCCGACGATGAAGACCTCATGCGTGCCGGCCTGCGGATGATGTTGGAGACGCAGGCGGATCTCGTGGTCGTGGGTGAGGCGCGGGACGGTGAGGAGGCGGTCCGGCTGGCCGGGGCGGCGAAGCCGGACGTCGTGCTGATGGATGTACGGATGCCGTTGTTGGACGGGGTCGCCGCGACGAGAGCGATCGGGGCCGAAGGGGACGGTGCGCCCAAGGTGTTGATCCTGACGACCTTCGAGTTGGACGAGTACGTGTTCGCGGCCGTCAGAGCGGGGGCCGCCGGTTTTTTGTTGAAGCGGAGTCCGCCCGAGGCGTTGATCGAGGGGATCAGGACGCTCGCGGCCGGCGAGGCACTGCTGGGCCCGTCAGTCACCCGGCGTCTGCTCGCGGAGTTCGCGAGGGCCACGCCGTTGGAGCCGTCGCCGGAGACGGCGAGGAGGCTGGCGAGACTGACGGAGCGGGAGCACGGCGTACTGCTCCTGCTGGGCCGGGGACTGTCGAACGCGGAGATCGCGGGCAGGCTGCACATCGGGGAGGCGACGGTGAAGACGCATGTGGGCCGGGTCCTGGAGAAGCTGGGGCTGAGGGACCGGGTGCACGCGGTGGTGTTCGCGTTCGACCACGGCTTGGTGAGGCCGGGTGGCTAGGACACACGCTCTCGACCTCGGCGGACCTCCCGTATCGTCCAGGCTCTCATCCCGCCCCCTCGAACGCCTGGGCCACGGCGAGACTGTCCTCGTACACGTGATGCCGAGTCACCACCCCCTCCGCCAGCGTCAGATGAAGGGCGAACCGAGCCCGGTACGCCCGCCCGGTCGCCCGCGCGGTCTGCCGGATCTCCCCGAGGACGACCGCGTCGGCGCCGTCGACGAGGACACGCTCGACGCGGGTGTCGACCTCCTCGGCGACATGATGTGCGGCCAACTCCCGGAAGTGCGCGGCGACTTCGGCGCGGGTGGAGCGGCGCCGGATCCAGGGCGTGGCCGTACGCCCGTGCTCCCCGGCGGGCCAGTCGAGCTTCCAGTCGACGTGCTCGGCGTAAAGGGAGGCGATGCGGTCGGGATCGCCCTCGCCGATGAGCTGGAGGAGTTGGAGGACCGAGGTACGGGTGTCGGGGTTCATGGCGGGGCCTCTCTGCGCGAACTCGGGACACAGGGACGTGGGTGGCGTGAACTCGCCCTGCCCGACGGATTGTTGCCGCCTCGCAGTTCCCTCCGCGATTACCTCCCAGGTAGCCGCCTCTCCTGTCACAGCTTGTCGACAAGGCGGTGCGGAGAGGCGTTCGACGGGAATCCGTATGGCGGGAACACCAGTACGGGGACCCCGCGACAGCGGGGACCGCAGGAAGGAGACCGCCATGACGACGACTCCCCCCGACACCGCCACGACTCCCCCGAAGCGGCTGCCGCAGCGCATGCCGGTGTGGGCGAAGGTGCTCACCTCGGTCGTAGTGGTGCTGGCCGTCATGTTCGCGGGCATCAGGCTGAGCCTCCTGCCGGGACTGCGCGATTTCTTCGGCACGGAGACACAGGACCGCACGGGCCCGGCGCTCCTCCAGTCGATCCAGGACATGAGCCGCTACGAGGGCGCGTCGGGCAACTTCCAGGTCGTCGTGGACCTGGAGAAGGACGCGAAGTTCCTGCCGGACTCGATCCGCGGTTCCCGGACCCTGTACGTGGGGGCGGGCACGGTGGACGCGTACGTGGACCTCGGGAAGGTGGGCGACAAGGACGTGACGGTCGACGAGGACCGTACGACGGCGACGCTGCGCCTGCCGCACGCGCGGCTCGCGACACCGGCGCTCGACCCGGACCGTTCGTACGCCGTGTCCAAGCAGCGCGGCCTGCTGGACCGGCTCGGCGACTTCTTCTCGGGCAACCCGAACAGCGAGCAGGCGGTGCAGAAGCTCGCCGTGCGGCACATCGGCGAGGCCGCGCGGCAGAGCGAGCTGACGGCGCGCGCGGAGACCAACACGACGGGCATGCTCAAGGGCCTGCTGCGGTCCCTCGGCTTCAAGGAGGTCACCGTCTCCTACGTCGCCTGACCGGGGGGCGCCCGGGGGTGCGCGGACCGGCATCCCCGGGCGTTTCCTGGGTAACAGCCTTAGGACGCTGGGAAGTTGAAGCCTGGAGGACCGCAGATGGCCCGTGCAGCCTCACGTCCGCGTACCACGAAGGCCAAGTCCGCGCCCACCCCCGCGAAACCGGAGCCCGCTCCAGGAGGAGTGAAGGCGTTCACGAAGCGGCTGACGGCCGTACGGATCCGGACCTCGAAGAAACCGGCGAAACAGGCGAAACCGGCGGCGCCCGCAGCTGCCAGGAGCAAGAAACGCGCCCCCAAGGGCTCCCCCGCCGGCC
>NZ_LIRL01000508.1 GCF_001419795.1 Streptomyces niveiscabiei | reverse complement strand
GGCCCGCGCGGGCCTCGCCTCGCTGCTCCTCTCCCGCTACGACGTCTTCCTCCTCGACGAGCCCACCAACGACCTCGACCTCGACGGCCTCGACCGCCTGGAACGGTTCGTGAAGGGCCTGCGGGCCGGCACGGTCGTCGTCAGCCACGACCGCGAGTTCCTCACCCGCACCGTCACCAAGGTCCTCGAACTCGACCTGGCCCAGGGCCAGATCAACCTCTACGGCGGCGGCTACGAGGCGTACCTCGAAGAACGCGCCACCGCCCGCCGCCACGCCCGCGACGACTACGAGGAGTACGCCGACAAACGCGCCGCCCTCCAGGACCGCGCCCAGATGCAGCGCTCCTGGATGGACAAGGGCGTCAAGAACGCGCGGCGCAAGGCGAACAACGACAACGACAAGATCGGCCGCAAGTTCCGCAGCGAGGCCAGCGAGAAGCAGGCGGCGAAGGCGCGCCAGACCCAGCGCATGATCGAACGCCTCGACGTCGTCGAGGAACCCCGCAAGGAGTGGGAACTGCGGATGGAGATCGCCTCCGCACCCCGCTCGGGCGCGGTCGTCGCCTCCCTCCGCGACGCCGAGATCCGCCTCGGCGACTTCGCCTTCGGCCCGGTCACCCTCCAGATCGACTGGGCGGACCGCGTAGCCGTGACCGGCGCGAACGGCGCCGGAAAATCAACCCTGCTCGCAGCACTCCTCGGCCGCCTCCCCCTCGACTCCGGTACGGCGACGCTGGGTTCGGGCGTCCTGGTGGGCGAGGTCGACCAGGCCCGCAAGCTCTTCTACGGCCCCGAATCCCTGCTGGACGCGTTCTGCGCGGCGGTCCCGGACACGGAACCGGCCGAAGTCCGCACCCTCCTGGCCAAGTTCGGCCTCAAGGCGGACCACGTCCTGCGCCCGGCGGCGACGCTGTCGCCGGGGGAGAGGACGAGGGCGGGCCTGGCGCTGCTCCAGGGCAGGGGCGTGAACCTCCTGGTCCTGGACGAGCCGACGAACCACCTCGACCTACCGGCGATCGAACAGCTGGAATCGGCGCTGGAGGAGTACGAGGGAACGCTGCTCCTGGTCACACACGACCGCAGAATGCTGGACGCGGTACAGGTGACGCGCCGCCTGGAGGTAGCGGCAGGAAAAGTAACGGAGCGCTAAGGGTTTTGTCTTTGAGGGGCGCGGGGAACTGCGCGACCAGCCACAACGGACCCGCAGTTCCCCACAAACCTGTTACCGCTTCCCCTTCTTGTCCACCAACCCCGCCTTCCGCAAAGCATCAGCCATCGCACTGTTCGAAGGCGCCGGAGCCTGCCGCTGACGCTGCTGAGGCTGACGCCGAGGACCAGAACCGGCACTCGACTTCGCCGCCTCATCCTCAAGCCGCAGCGTCAACGAAATCCTCTTCCGAGGAATATCCACGTCAAGCACCTTCACCTTGACGATGTCCCCCGGCTTCACCACTTCCCGAGGATCCTTGACGAAATTCCGCGACATCGCGGAAACGTGCACGAGCCCATCCTGATGGACACCGACATCGACGAACGCCCCGAACGCGGCGACATTCGTGACAACCCCCTCCAGCACCATCCCGGAGGACAGGTCGGCGATCTTCTCGACCCCCTCCTTGAACGTCGCCGTCTTGAAGGCGGGCCGAGGATCCCGACCGGGCTTCTCCAACTCCTTGAGAATGTCGGAAACGGTAGGAAGCCCGAACGTCTCGTCGACGAAGTCGGAAGCCCGAAGGGACCGCAGAGTAGCCGTATTGCCGATGAGGGACGCGACTTCCTGCCCGGACGTCTTCACCATCCGCCGCACGACCGGGTACGCCTCGGGGTGCACGCTGGACGAGTCCAGCGGATCGTCCCCGCCCCGGATCCGCAGGAACCCGGCACACTGCTCGTACGCCTTGGGCCCGAGCCGGGCGACCTTCTTCAGCTCGGTACGCGACCGGAACGGCCCGTTGGCGTCACGGTGGGCGACGATGTTCTCGGCGAGCGTGGAGGTCACCCCGGACACGCGGGCGAGCAGCGGCGCGGACGCCGTGTTGACGTCGACCCCGACGCCGTTCACGCAGTCCTCGACGACCGCGTCGAGGGACCGGGACAGCTTCACCTCGGAGAGGTCGTGCTGGTACTGCCCGACCCCAATGGACTTGGGGTCGATCTTCACGAGCTCGGCGAGGGGGTCCTGGAGCCGCCGCGCGATGGAGACGGCGCCGCGCAGCGACACGTCCATGTCGGGCAGCTCCTGCGAGGCGAACGCGGACGCCGAGTACACGGAGGCGCCGGCCTCGGAGACCATGACCTTCGTCAGCTTCAACTCGGGATGCTTGGTGATGAGTTCACCGGCGAGCTTGTCGGTCTCGCGGGACGCGGTCCCGTTGCCGATGGCGATCAGCTCGACCGCGTGCTCCTTCGCGAGGCGCGCGAGCTTGGCGACGGCCTCGTCCCACCTGTTCGCCGGGACGTGCGGGTAGATGACGTCGGTGGCGACGACCTTGCCGGTCGCGTCGACGACGGCGACCTTCACGCCCGTACGGAAACCGGGGTCGAGGCCGAGCGTCGCGCGCGTGCCCGCGGGGGCGGCGAGCAGGAGGTCGCGGAGGTTGGCGGCGAACACGTCGACCGCCTCGTCCTCGGCGGCCGTCCGCAGGCGCAGGCGGATGTCGATGCCGAGGTGGACGAGGATGCGGGTGCGCCAGGCCCAGCGCACCGTGTCGAGGAGCCACTTGTCGGCGGGCCGGCCCCGGTCGGCGATCCCGAACCGCGAGGCGATGATCGGCTCATACGACGAAACGACACCCGCACCTGTACCCGCACCCGTACCCGACGCGTCCGCCGAAGGCTCCTCCGGCTCCAGCACCAGATCGAGGACATCCTCCTTCTCGCCCCGCAGCATCGCCAGGATCCGGTGCGAGGGCAGCGCCGTGAACGGCTCGGCGAAGTCGAAGTAGTCGGCGAACTTCGCGCCCGCCTCCTCCTTGCCGTCCCGCACCTTCGCGGCCAGCCGCCCGCGCGTCCACATCCGCTCCCGGACCTCGCCGATCAGGTCGGCGTCCTCCGAGAACCGCTCGGTGAGGATCGCCCGCGCCCCGTCCAGCGCGGCCTGCGGATCGGCGACGCCCTTGCCGGCGTCCACGAAGGCAGCGGCGGCGGCCAGCGGGTCGACGGACGGGTCCCCGAGCAGCCCCTCGGCGAGCGGTTCGAGACCGGCCTCGCGCGCGATCTGGGCCTTCGTCCGCCGCTTCGGCTTGAACGGCAGGTAGATGTCCTCCAGCCGCGCCTTCGTCTCGGCGCCCCGGATGCGCGCCGCCAACTCGTCGGTGAGCTTGCCCTGTTCGCGGACCGACTCCAGGACGGCCGTACGCCGCTCCTCCAGCTCGCGCAGGTAGCGCAGGCGCTCTTCGAGCGTGCGCAGCTGCGCGTCGTCGAGCATCTCCGTCGCTTCCTTGCGGTAGCGGGCGATGAACGGCACCGTGGAGCCGCCGTCGAGCAGTTCCACGGCCGCCCTGACCTGCCGCTCCCGTACGCCGAGCTCCTCGGCGATCCTGCCTTCGATGGACCCTGCTTCGGTCACGACCCGTACCGCCTTCTCCAACGTCAGCTTGCGCCGCAATTGTGGCAGGTGCCACTGACAGCGGGTGACCTGGTGCGCGAACTCGCCCCGGACGACGCCCCGGACGACGCCCCGGACGACCATGGCCGAAAAGGTGGGAAGCGCGTCATTGCCGCCGTCCGGGCACCCGCGAAGAATCGGCCGTATGGAAGAGCGCACCGTCCTCGTCGTCCTCTTCGACGGCGTCCAGAGCCTCGACGTGAGCGGCCCGGCGGAGGTCTTCGCGGGCACGCACGTGTTCGCCCCCGGCAGCTACCGGATCGTCACGGCGTCCCTGGACGGCGCGCCCGTACGGACCACCAGCGGCCTCACCCTCGTCCCGGACGCGGCCCTGTCCGGCGTACCCGTCCCCGACACCCTGCTGGTGCCCGGCGGGCCCGGGACGCGGGGTGAGGCGCCCGAACTCGTCGCCTGGCTGCGGGACAACGGCAAGCGCGCGCGGCGCCTGGTGTCGGTGTGCACCGGCGCGATCAGGCTCGCGCAGGCGGGGTTCCTCGACGGGCGGCGGGCGACGACGCACTGGGCGTACTGCGCGAAACTCGCCGAGGACCACCCGGAGGTCGACGTCGACCCCGAGCCCATCTACGTCCGTGACGGCGCCGTCTCCACCTCGGCGGGTGTGACCGCGGGCATCGACCTCGCGCTCGCCCTCGTCGAGGAGGACCTCGGCCGTGAGATCGCCCTCTCGGTGGCCCGCAACCTCGTCGTCTTCCTGCGTCGCCCGGGCAACCAGGCCCAGTTCAGCGCCCAGCTCACCGCCCAGATGGCCCGGCGTGAACCCCTCAGGGAGGTCCAGCGCTGGATCTCCGAGCACCCGGCGGCCAACCTGGACGTCGATTCGCTGGCCGCTCGCGCGGCTCTGTCTCCCCGCCACTTCGCGAGAGCCTTCCGCGCCGAGACCGGCACCACCCCGGGCCGCTACGTGGACCGGGTCCGCCTCGAACACGCCCGCCGCCTCCTGGAGGACACCACGGCCGGCATCGAACAGATCTCCCGCACGAGCGGCTACGGCACCCCCGAAGCCATGCGCCGGGCCTTCGTCAAAGCCCTCGGCACACCCCCGGCGGAATACCGCCGCCGCTTCCGCCCGAGCACGACGTGACACCCCGGCCGCCACCAGCCGAACCACCCGCAACCAACCGGAAGGCCCCGCCCATGCAGATCGCCATCCTCCTGTTCGACGGCTTCACCGCTCTCGACGCCGTAGGCCCCTACGAACCCCTGGAGGGCGTCCCCGACGTCGAGATCGTCTTCGTCGCCGAGCAGACCGGCCCCGTCCGCTCGCACAGCGGACACCTCGCCCTCACCGCCGACCGCACGCTCGATGAGGTCACCCGGCCCGACATCGTCGTGGTTCCCGGAGGCCCCGGCCAGACCCGGCAGATGGACAACGAACGCCTCCTGGACTGGCTGCGCGAGGTCGACGAGACCAGCACGTGGACGACGTCCGTGTGCACCGGCTCGCTGCTCCTGGGCGCCGCCGGCCTGCTCGAAGGCCGCCGCGCGACCTGCCACTGGCTGGGCCTTGACACCCTGCGCGCCTACGGCGCCGAACCCACCGGCGAGCGGGTCGTGTTCGACGGCAAGTACGTCACCGCCGCGGGCGTCTCCTCCGGCATCGACATGGGGCTCGCGCTGCTCGGCCGGATCGCCGGTGACACGCGCGCGCAGACGGTCCAGCTCGTCATCGAGTACGACCCGCAGCCGCCCTACGACGCCGGCTCGCCGCAGAAGGCTCCCGCCGAGATCGTCGAGTCCCTGCGCGAGAGCAGCCGTTTCGTCCTCAACGGGACCAGCTGAACCTCGGCGCCCTGCGCTCCAGGAACGCGGCGACACCCTCGGCGGTGTCGCCGCTGCCGCGTTCCACGCCGGCCCAGTACGCGTCCCGGTCCGTGCGCCCGTCCGCGAACTCCTTCGCCGCCGCCTGCGTCAGCCGCGAGCGGGAGACCAGGACCCGCGTGAACTCCTCGACCCGCTCGCCGAGCCCGCCCGAAGGCAGCACCTCGTCGACGAACCCCGTGCGCAGCGCGCGCTCCGTACCGATCAACTCGCCGGAGAACAGCAGCCACTTCGCGGTCGCCGGCCCCACCAGGGACACCAGCCTGCGCGTGCTGGACGCCGGGTAGACCAGCCCGAGCTTCGCGGGCGTCACCCCGAACAGCGCCCCCTCCTCCGCGAACCGCAGATCGCAGGCCCCCGCCAACTGCGCCCCGCCGCCCACACAGTGCCCGCGTACGGCGGCCAGGGTGGGCCGGGGGAACGCGGCCAGCGCCTCCTCCGCGAGGACCGCCAGCTCACGCGCCTCGGCGGCCGAACCGCGCAGGCTGGAGATGTCGGCGCCCGCGCAGAACGTGCCGCCCTCCCCGGTGAGCACGAGCGCGCCCACGCGCGGGTCGTCAGCGAGGGACGCGAGGAGCGGCGGCAGGGCCCGCCACATGTCCGGGGTCATGGCGTTGCGCCGCGCGGGGTGGCCGATGACGACGGTGGCGACCGAATCGGCCACCCGGTGGGACAGTCGGGGCTCCATGTCAGGGGATGCTAACCGCCGCCCGGAGGGACGTTTCGGGCAACCGCCTGAGCAACGAAACGGTCGTATCCGTAAACCGTCACCCCTAGGGACCTGCGATTCGATCAATATCGATCTATTTACGGCCAGTCAATAGGAGTGGACGTCGCCGTTGCCAACACTCGTCGTGTGGCGACAACGGAGTACAGCGGCATCGAGGACAGAGACGGCGACCGGACGATGGACGATCACGGGCGCGGGCCCGACCCACGCCCCGAGGGCGGCGACAGCACGACCGCGGCGGCGCCTGAGCCGCTGCCGTACGAGGGGGTCTGGCGGTTCACCGCGCCGGCCGTGGACGCCTCCGTACCGCAGGCGCGGCGCGCGGTACGGGATCTGCTGCACCGGCAGGGCGTGCCGGTCGCGGACGAGGTCGTCGACGCGCTGCTGCTGATCGTGTCGGAGCTGGTGACCAACGCCGTCAAGCACGCGGCGCTGCTGTCGCCGACGCTCGCGCTGGAGGTCGCGGTCGGCGCGGAGTGGGTGCGGGTGTCCGTCGAGGACAACCACCCCTACCGCCCGACCGCCATGGAGAACCCCCACAGCGAGACCGGCGGCCGGGGGCTCCTGCTGGTACGGGAGTTCACCCGGGAGGCCGGCGGCGTGTGCGACGTGGAACACACGACGACAGGCGGCAAGGTCATCTGGGCGGCCCTTCCGCTGAAACCTTTGCGCACGGTCTGACCAGGGCTTTCGGGGCGCGCCCAACAGCTTCCGCCGACCACGCGCCCCAACCCCCGACCCACGCCCCACCTCGCCACCGACCTGCGCCCCGCAGACTTGCCTGGCCCGCCATGACCGGCCGCCGAGCCCCGCCGTTTCGCCCGGCCCCCGCGCCCCGCAGCCTTGCCCGGCCTGCCATGGCCAGTCGCCGAGCCCGCCGCGTTGCCCGGCCCACCTCGACCAGCCGCCGGGTCCCCCTGTTTCGCCCGGTCGGCCTTGCCCCGCCGGCTCGGCCAGCCGGCGGCCCGGCGCCGCTACCAGCCCGCCCCGTCCCCCGTCAGCTCGCGGATTGCCGGGCGGGCGGCGTCCAGGACGGTCATGAACCAGGCGGAGAACGGGTCCTTCGCGTGCCGCTCGGCGAGTTCCGCGGCCGTCACGAAGGCCGTGTCGCCGACCTCCTCCGGTTCCGGCCGCACAGGCGACTGCACGAGACCGACGAAGAGGTGGTTGAACTCCTGCTCCACCAGGCCCGATTCGGGGTCGGGGTGGTTGTAGCGGACGGTCCCCGCCTCGGCCATCAGCGACGGGGAGACCCCCAGCTCCTCGTGCGTCCGCCGGGCCGCCGCCGCGAACGGGGCCTCGCCGGGGTACGGGTGCCCGCAGCAGGTGTTCGACCACACGCCGGGGGAGTGGTACTTGCCGAGCGCGCGCTGCTGGAGCAGGAGACGGCCCTGTTCGTCGAAGAGGAACACCGAGAACGCGCGGTGGAGCTGCCCCGGCGGCTGGTGCGCGGTCAGCTTCTCGGCCGTGCCGATCGTGACGCCGTTCTCGTCGACCAGTTCCAGCAGGATCGGGTCCGCGGTGCCGTTCGGTGAACTGTGCGTCGTGGTGGCAGGTGTGATCGGCATACCCATCCTTAGCATCGGTCCTCGCGCCCCCCAGTCTGCCGTACACGTCCGGCTCTCCCGGCGCGAAGCGGTGCCGGGAACGGGGCCCGAGGGGTGATCTTGCCCGCCCCGGCAGCCCCGGAACCGTCCCCGGCGGGGAGCGGACCGACAACCAACCCGGACGAGTGGCACGTCGCAAACACGGCCGACGATCCGATAATCCGACCACGCGCGGACCCGTACCCGCACCGGCCCGACCACCCCCGCACCGGCCCGAC
>NZ_LIRL01000507.1 GCF_001419795.1 Streptomyces niveiscabiei | reverse complement strand
GAGGTCCTCGCGAAGGTGACGGCCGCCGACCCCTCCCTCGGCGCGCTGCTCGCCTCCTGCCTCGCCAAGGACCCCGCCGAGCGCCCCACCCCGGCCGAGCTCACCGCGTCCGCCGCACCGCACGTCACCTTCGCGAGGACCTCCGCGTCGGGCTCCTCGAACGCCACCCGGTGCATGACGTCCACGCCCGTGCCGTCCCCGAACGGCGCCCGGCCCACGGCCGCGTAGATGAGCGTCCCGGCGAGCGAGAACACGTCGGACGCGGTGTCGCAGTGGCCGGTGCGCAGATACTCCGGGGACATGTACGCGGGCGTGCCGACCCGGTTGCCCGTGCCGGTGATCGCGCTGACGTCGACCGCCTTGGCGATGCCGAAGTCTATGACGTGCGTACCCCGGTCGGAGAGCAGCACGTTGGACGGCTTCAGGTCGCGGTGCACGACGTGCGCCTCGGCCAGCACGCCGAGCGCCTCGCCGAGTTCGGCGACGAGCCGCCACACGGCGGACGTCGCCAGCGCGCCGTCCTCCCGGACCGCGTCGGCGAGGTCGAGCGACGGCAGGTACTCCGTCGCCATCCACAGCAGTTCGGCCTCGAAGCCGGTGCCCCGTAAGCGCGGCGCGCGGGCGGTGCGGATCCGGTCGTGGACGAGGGCCTCGCGCTCGAACCGGCGGCGGAACCGGGGGTCTTCGGCGTACTCGGGCCTGATCACCTTCACCGCGAACAGCCCGGGACCGTCGTCCGCGGCACGCCCCAGGTACACCCGGCCCATGCCGCCGCTGCCGAGCAGCGCGAGCGTCGCGTACGGACCGACGCGGTCCGGATCGCCGGGCCGCAGCGGCTGCGCGCCGGTCAGCCGGAGGGCACCGGCCTCGTTGGTCACCGGGCCAGGTGGGACCGGTCGCTGGTCTGACACAGATCAACCCCGAAGTGATGTTCGCCGTACGTCAGTTCGTCTGGGACGGGAGGTACGAGGCTAGCCCAGTACCGGCAGGTGACGCCGGTGATTGCGGCGATCGGATCAGGCCGGGGTCCGGGTCGGGAGCATGGCCCAGACGGTCTTGCCCACAGGCGTGCGTTTCGTCCACCCCCAGTGCTCCGACAGCGCTTCGACGATCCTGAGCCCTCGGCCGTGTTCGAGCAACGGGTCGACGGACGACGGGTACACGGGGATGTCGTCGCTGCGGTCGGTGACGGCGCACATCAGGTGCGTACGGCGCAGGGTGAGCCGGACCCGTACGTCGCAGGTGTCCGCGTTCGGGAGGGCGTGCAGCACGGCGTTGGCGGCGAGTTCGGTGACGACCGCGACCGCGTCGGCGACGTCGAGGCGGTGCGCCAACTCCCAGTCGTCCAGCGTGCGGTGGGTGAAGTCACGGGCCTCGGCGAAGCCCTCCCGGCTGCCCGTGAGATCCAGGGTCGCGGACTTCGCGGCGGGGAACGGGGCGCGTGGCGGCACGGCTTCTCCCTGGGACGACGTCAGAACAGGGCTCTGGCACACCGGTTGTCGGCCTGTCTATTATCCACGGTGTCGATGGCCCCGTGCAATTTCACGGGAAATTGCCCTCACCGCCTAGGAGGCAGCCGTGCCGGTGGAGAACGGAGTACGGGCGAGCTCGCTGGACGCCCGCTGGACCAAGAGCCGCCACAGCAACGCGACCGGCAACTGTGTGGAGGCCGCGGCCCTGCCCGGCGGTTCCGTCGCCCTGCGCAACTCCCGCGACCCGGACGGGCCGGCGCTCGTCTACACGCCGGAGGAGATCGCGGCGTTCCTCGCGGGCGTGAAGGACGGGGACTTCGACCATCTGCTGTGACATGTTCCGGCGGCATGTGCCGTGCGGCCCGAGGATGGGATAATCCGGTCGGGAAAGTGCCGTCTCGTCATGTGCCCGGCCCTGAGGAGTTCAGGATGCCCGCGGAGTCACCACGCGTCTCCCGCCTCGAACCGTATCTGAACCGGCAAGATCCCGCGCCGACCCTGCTGAAGACCCTGGTCGGACTGCAACTCGCCGGTATCCGGGAGGACTTGGGCCTCGCCCAGGAGGAGGCCGCCCGCGCCGCCGGGTTCAGCCCCGCGAAGCTCTCCCGCATCGAGTCCGGCAAGGGCCGCAAGCCGCCAGCCGAGACTGACGTACAGCTCCTGCTGCGGCTCTACGGCACCGACGAGTACGAGGCGTCGGTCCTGCTCCAACTCCTGCGCAGAGCGGGCGAACCCGGCTGGTGGCAGCGGTACGACAAGCGGCTCATGCCCGAGTGGTTCGACCGGCTCGTCGGCCTCCAGGAGGGCGCCACCGCGATCCGCACCTTCGAGATCCAGTACGTGCCGGGCCTGTTGCAGACCCCCGCGTACGCCCGTGCCGTCGTCGAACGCGGGCTGCCCCGCGCCCCCTCGCGCGAGGTCGAGCGCCGGGTCGACCTGCGCATGCGGCGCGCCCGGCTCCTGCACCGCGCCGACGCCCCCGCGCTGTGGGCGATCGTCGACGAGTCCGTGCTGCTGCGCGTGCTCGGCGGGCGGGACGTGATGCGGGAGGAGCTCACCCACCTCCTGGAGATGGCCGGGCGGCCCCATGTCACGCTCCAGGTCGTCCCGTTGGACGCCACGCACGCCTCCGCGCCGCCCCTGCCCGTGACCTACCTGCGCTTCGGCGGCGTCGACCTGCCCGACGTCGTCTACCTGGAGCACCTCGCCGGAGCCGTGTTCGTCGAGGCGCAGGAGGAGACCGAGGAGTACCGGGCGTCGCTGGACCGGCTGGCCGACCAGGCGCTCGACCCGCGTGACTCCCTCGATCTGGTGAAGCAGGTGATGGCGGAGCGGTACCCGCCGCCGTAGCGGGCTCAGCCGGGGATACGGCCCAGGCCGCCGAACTCGATCCACTCCAGGGTCTGCTGACGCGGCGCGACCTCCGTGTCCGGGCGCCAGGTGGAGACCTCCACCAGGCCCGGCTCCAGGATCTCCAGCCCCTCGAACCACGCGGCGACGTCCCGCTCCCGCCGCACCCGGCCCCAGTGGCCCTGCGTCGCCTGGTCCATGAAGTCCGTGACGAACTTCCGTACCTCCGCGTCCTCGCTGACGAGCTGGCACATCACCAGGAAGCTGCCGGGCGCGAGCCGCTCGACGACCCTGCGGACGACGGCCTCGGGGCCGTCCGCCTCGTCGTCCGGGATGCAGTGGAACACCGAGTTGAACAGGACGGCCACCGGCCGCGAGAAGTCGATCAGGCGCTCGGTGTCGGGGTGCGCGAAGATCTCCTCCGTGCGCCGCATGTCCGCGTGGATGACGGCCGTGCGCCCGTCCTCCTCCAGCAGTGCGCGGCCGTGCACGAGGACCATCGGGTCGTTGTCGACGTACACGACGTGCGCCTGCGGGTCGACGCGCTGGGCGACCTGGTGGACGTTGTCCTGCGTCGGCAGGCCCGAGCCGTGGTCCAGGAACTGGCGGACGCC
>NZ_LIRL01000506.1 GCF_001419795.1 Streptomyces niveiscabiei | reverse complement strand
CCGGCCTGCCGGTCTACTTGCTCAGCGTCGGATACAGCGGACGCCGATCCGCCAGCGCCTTCACCCGGATCCGCAGCGCCTCCGCGTCGTACACCGGCTTCAGCGCCTGCGCGATGACATCCGCGACCTCGGTGAAGTCCTCGGCAGTGAAGCCGCGCGTGGCGAGCGCNNGTGGAGCCGGTCCTCGGCCTGCTGCCCGTCGAGCGCGGACTCCCGCAGGTCGACGAGGATCAGGTGGACGTCGGTCCCACCGGACAGCACGTTCACCCCGGCCTCGCGGGCGTCCTCGGCGGTGAGCCGCGACGCGAGGATCCGCGCCCCCTCCACCGTACGCCGCTGCCGCTCCTTGAACTCCTCGGAGGCGGCGACCTTGAACGACACGGCCTTCGCGGCGATGACGTGCTCCAGCGGACCCCCCTGGAACCCGGGGAACACCGAGGAGTTGAGCTTCTTGGCGAACGACGACTTCGCGAGGATGATCCCCCCGCGCGGCCCGCCCAGCGTCTTGTGCGTCGTGGACGTCACCACGTCCGCGTACGGCACGGGGTTCGCGTGCAGCCCCGCCGCGACGAGCCCGGCGAAGTGCGCCATGTCGACCCACAGGTACGCCCCGACCTCGTCGGCGATCCGCCGGAACTGAGCGAAGTCCAGCTCACGCGGATAGGCGGACCACCCGGCGATGATCACCTTCGGCCGGTGCTCGCGCGCGAGCCGCTCCAGCTCCTCCATGTCGACGAGCCCGGTCTCGGGGGACACGTGATAGGCGACGACGTCGAACTGCTTGCCGGAGAAGTTGAGCCGCATCCCGTGCGTGAGGTGCCCCCCGTGCGCGAGATCGAGCCCGAGGATGGTGTCCCCGGGCTGGGCCAGCGCGAAGAGAGCGGCCTGGTTGGCGGAGGCCCCGGAGTGCGGCTGGACGTTCGCGTACTCCGCCCCGAACAGCTCCTTGACCCGGTCGATGGCGATCTGCTCGGCGACGTCGACGTGCTCGCACCCGCCGTAGTAGCGCCGCCCCGGGTACCCCTCGGCGTACTTGTTGGTCAGGACGGACCCCTGCGCCTCCATGACGGCCAGCGGAGCGAAGTTCTCCGAGGCGATCATCTCCAGCGTCGACTGCTGCCGCCCGAGCTCGGCGTCGACGGCGGCGGCGATCTCCGGGTCCAGCTCGTGCAGGGACGTGTTCAGGACAGACATGCGTACGACTCCTCAGCCGGCGGTGTAGGCGGTGTACTCGTCGGCGGACAGCAGGTCGTCCGGCTCGTCGGCGACGCGCACCTTGAAGAGCCAACCGCCCGTGAACGGCTCGGAGTTGACCAGCGACGGGTCCTCCGAGACGCTCTCGTTGACCTCGGTGATCTCGCCGTTGACCGGCGCGTACAGCTCGCTCACCGACTTCGTCGACTCCAGCTCGCCGCAGGACTCGCCGGCCGTCACGGCGGTGCCGACCGCCGGGAGCTCGACGAAGACGACGTCACCGAGGGCGTTCGCCGCGTGCTCGGTGATCCCGACCGTCGCGACGCCGTCCTCGGCGGGCGAGATCCACTCGTGTTCCTTGCTGTAGCGCAGGTTCTGGGGGTTGCTCATGGCCTGAATTCTCCTGTACGCGGGGGAGTGCTGATGAATAGGGGACTGCGGGAGGGTTACTTCTGGCGCTGGTAGAACGGCAGAGCCACGACCTCGTACGCCTCGTGGCTCCCCCGGATGTCGACGCCGACCCCGGCCGTCCCCGGCGCCGCGTGGGCCGCGTCGACGTACGCCATCGCGATCGGCCGGCCCAGCGTGGGGGAGGGGGCGCCGGAGGTCACCTCGCCGATGACGGCGCCGCCCGCGACGACGTCGTACCCGGCACGCGGGACGCGCCGGCCCTCGGCGATCAGCCCGACCAGTACCCGGGGCGGCTTGCGCTCGGCGAGGGCGGCGGCCTCGGCGAGGGCCTCGCGCCCCACGAAGTCGCCGTCCTTGCCGAACTTCACCACGCGCCCGAGCCCGGCGTCGAAGGGCGTCAGGGCCGTCGACAGCTCGTGCCCGTACAGGGGCATGCCCGCTTCGAGGCGCAGCGTGTCCCGGCAGGACAGCCCGCAGGGCACGACATCGGCGGAGGCGGCCAGCGCCTCCCACAGCGCCACCGCGTCGGACGGCGCCACGAACAGCTCGAACCCGTCCTCCCCGGTGTAGCCGGTCCGCGCGATCAGCGCCGGCACTCCGGCGACCGTCCCGGGCAGCCCGGCGTAATACTTCAGACCTACGAGATCGGCATCCGTCAGCGCGCCGACGATCCCCGCAGCCTTGGGCCCCTGTACGGCGATCAGCGCGTACGCGTCCCGGTCGTCGCGCACCTCGGCCTCGAACCCGGCGGCCCGCTCGGTCAGCGCGTCCAGCACGACCTGCGCGTTCGAGGCGTTCGCGACGACCAGGAACTCGGTCTCGGCGAGCCGGTAGACGATCAGGTCGTCCAGGATGCCGCCGTCGGCCCGGCAGATCATCGTGTAGCGGGCCCGGCCCACCCCGACCGCCGCGAGGTCGCCGACCAGCGCGTAGTTCAGCAGGGCCGCGGCCTGCGGCCCGGTGACGGTGATCTCGCCCATGTGCGAGAGGTCGAAGAGCCCCGCGCGCGTGCGGACGGCGGTGTGCTCCTCGCGCTCCGAGCCGTAGCGCAGCGGCATGTCCCAGCCCGCGAAGTCGGTCATGGTCGCGCCGAGCGAGCGGTGCAGGGCATCGAGCGCGGTACGGCGAGGTACGGCGGAACTGCTGGTCATCGGGCGTTCGTCTCCCAGGTGCGACGGGGTGGGGCAAGGGCTTCCCGTCCAGGAACGGGAAGATCCTCCCCATCTGTCATCGGAACCTGAGAGGTTCGCCGTGACCCT
The DNA here is from genome assembly GCF_001419795.1 of Streptomyces niveiscabiei. GTDB lineage: Bacteria > Actinomycetota > Actinomycetes > Streptomycetales > Streptomycetaceae > Streptomyces > Streptomyces niveiscabiei. The sequence goes on along the minus strand of NZ_LIRL01000506.1, from coordinate 9,441 downwards.
CGCGGGGAACACGGCTTGCACCTTGGGTGGGACCGCCGGGGCGGCCCGCTTTTCAGATGTGCCTCGCCCACGCGGTAACGGTGCCTGAGAGATTCAAGGGAGGGACTTGCTCCTTCGGCGCCCCAGCGGGACAGCGAGCCGGGGACTCTCCCGCGCGGATTCGAACGGCCGGTATGCAGTTGGCGCGGCCATCATCGCACGCCACCCCGGTCGCGCGGCAGGGCCAGATCTGTAACCGGGCTGTGGCAGGAGGCGCACCAAATCGCGAGACAGATTCCATTACCTTCTCTTTACTGTCTATGGGGAGACCCGTATCTGACGGGACTGCTCCAAGGGGAGGACGATCAACGGTGAACAGGACCACGGCGTACGCGACGGCGCTGCCCGCCCAGTCGGCGGCCCCCGCGCGGGAGAGCCGCGCCGGGCACCCCGCGCCGGTCGTCCGCGACCTGCGCGACCGCGCCGGACACAGCCCGCACGCCCTCCTCTTCGGCCCCCGCGACCTCGTCGTCGTCACGGGCCTGCCCGGCAGCGGCAAGTCCACGCTGATGCGCCGCGCGGTCCACGGCACCCGCGTCGACTCCCAGGACACCCGGGACCGCTGGGACGCGCGTACGCCCTCCTGGCTGCCGTACGCCGCCTACCGCCCCCTCGTCCGCCTCGCCCACTACGCGGGCCTGTGGCGCGCCCTGCGCTCCGGCGAGGGCGTCGTGGTCCACGACTGCGGCACCCAGTCCTGGGTGCGGGGCTGGCTCGCCCGCGACGCCCGCCGCCGCGGCGGCACCCTCCACCTCCTCCTCCTGGACGTCACCCCGGGCACGGCCCTGGAGGGCCAGCGCGAACGGGGCCGGGGCGTCTCCCGGTACGCGTTCCTGCGCCACCGCCACGCGGCGTCCCGCCTGATCGGATCGGTGGAGCAAGGCGGCCTGCCGGACGGCTGCGGCGCGGCGGTCCTGCTGGACCGGGAGGCGGCGGACGCGCTGCGGCGGATCGCGTTCACCCGGGGCTGACCCGGCCCGCCCCGGTACGCCCTTAAGCTTTTCCTCTTCGACAGCGGTTCCCAGCAGGCGGTAGACAGCGATGGACTTCCCGACCGACTTCCCGGTCCCCGCACACCCCCACTCCCACGGCGGCTGGCCGGGGAACGAACTGGAGGAGGTGCTCTCCGCCTCCCTGGGGGTGCCGTCCGCCGGCGGCCGGATCATCGAGGTCCTCGCGCGCAGCTTCGTCTGGATCCCGCTGCCCAACGGCGGCGGCCCCCGCACCGGCCCCCTCGACCTGCCCACGATCGACATCGCCGGCCAGGTGTACGTCCCCGTCTTCACCTCCGAGGAACAGTTCCGCCAGGTCACCGGCGCGCACATGTCGTACACGATCGCCCCGGCGGCCGAGTTCGCCAAGGGCCTCCCCCCGCAGGTCGGCATCGCCCTGAACCCCGACGGCGTCGTGGGCGTCCCGCTGCCCCCGCAGGCGGTCGCCGACCTGTGCCGGGCGGGCCGCACGCCCCTCGACGGCACCGCCTCCGGCGCCCGCGTGCGCCTCTTCGAGCCGGACTGGCAGGACGACCCGGTGGACTTCCTCGCGGAGGCGTCCAAGGAGTTCGAGGCGACGGGCGTGGTCCTGACGGCCCGCCGCTGCCTGGCGGCGATCGAGACCGCGGAACCGGTCATGTTCGTCGGGGTCGAACTCACCCACTGGGACGGCGAGTTCGGCGAACGGCCGCTGGACGCGCTGGGCAGGGCGCTGGGCCGGGTCCCGGTGCGGTGGGGAGTGAACCTGATCCTCCTGGACGTGGCGCAGGACCCGGTGGGGGAGTGGCTGAAGCTGAACGTCCGGCCCTTCTACTCCCGCACCACCTAGAAACCCGCCCCTCACCTGTCGTACACCCAACCGGCGAACCCCCCGTAGGCGCTTAAGCTTGACCCCGACGCAGGGCAACGGGCATCCACGGGGCAACTTTTACGAAGGGTCGGTAGAGACGTGAGCGTGAGCGGCACCGCTGCGGCCGGCCAGGTCGAGCACATGCTGCGCCAGGTCACGCCTGGCCGCTACGACGCCTACGAGGCACTCCTGCGCGCGCTCTCGACCCCCACCACCGGCCAGGTCTGGATGCTGCTGTGGCACGGCCAGTCCGGCTCCCCGGACGCCCAGTACGGCTCGATGGAGGTGGACGGCCACGCGTACGCGCCCTGCGTGACGTCCGCCCAGGAGCTGTCCGCGAGCGGCTGGAACCGTTCGTACGAGGTGGTGGACGGCCTCGACGCGGCCCGCACCCTCTACCCGGACCGCCACGGCCTGTGGCTGAACCCGCACGCCCCGGGCGGCGGCGTGGGCGTCCCCTGGGCCGACCTGCGCCGCATCGCGACGGGCCTGGACCGCCAGCCCCCCGGCCCGCTGCGCCTGTCGGACCCGGCGGTGGAGATCCCGCACTTCTACGCCCTCCTCGGCCAGAACGCCCACCGCACCCCCGCGATCAGGGCGCTGCGCCGCGCCTGGGTCCAGCCGGCCCTGGGCCAGCCGTATCTGTCGATCGGCCTGGACGTGTACGACACGTCCCCGCAGTCGGTGGACGCGGTGCGCGCGATGATGCAGCAGTCGATTGGCGCCGTCCCCGACGGCCTGCCCGTCTCCACGGTCGCGATGACCGACGAGTACGACCCGGTCGTCCTGTGGATGCGGGCCAACGCCCGCCCGTTCTACGACCGCGAGGCGCACGCCCCGGCGCAGCAGCCGCCGGCTCCCCAGTCCCGGCAGTCCCCCCAGTCCCCGGCGGCCGGTTACGGCTACCCGGCGACCCCCGGCGCGTACTGATCACCCCCGCCGCCTCCTGACGCTCCGTCATCTCAGGAAACCCACTCGTTACACCGACCCGTGTTCATCTCCGCGCGTAGAGCGAACCGGTACGTGTCATTATGGCCGTAATGATCAACTTGCCCTCGTCCGGCGGCCGTTACCCACTGTTCGGATAACGGAAGCCTTCGGTCGGCATCACGGTTGTGCATACTTTCGCCGCCACATCTGGCGCGTGATCGCGAGCGCATTGAAGACTCGCCTCCCATAAGACGCGAGTAAGGCCGGTCACCACCGGCGGGAAGGGTCAGTGCACTGTGACCGCACCGATCGAGACCACCGGGTCGGAGGCCGGAGCACAGCCGGAAGCCGTGCTCGCCGGGGCCAACCAGAGCCAGATCGAAGGGCGTTCACTCACCCAGATCGCCTGGACCCGGTTCAAGCGCGACAAGCTGGCCGTGGCCGGCGGCATCGTCGTCGTCCTGCTCGTCCTCATGGCGATCCTCGCCAAACCCATCGAGGCCGTCTTCGGCCTCGACCCGAACAAGTTCAACCAGGACCTCATCGACCCGGCGATGCAGGCGCCCATCGGCGGCTGGGGCGGCATGAGCTGGGACCACCCGCTCGGCGTCGACCCGCAGTACGGCCGCGACATGCTCGCCCGCATCATCGACGGGTCCTGGGTCTCCCTGCTCGTCGCGGGCGGCGCCACCCTGCTGTCGGTCGTCATCGGCACCGTCCTCGGTGTCGTCGCCGGCTACTACGGCGGCTGGGTCGACTCGGTCATCAGCCGGCTGATGGACACCTTCCTCGCCTTCCCGCTGCTGCTCTTCGCCATCGCCATCTCGGCCTCCGTCCAGGACGGCTTCTTCGGCCTGAACGGGCTCCCGCTGCGGATCTGCGTCCTGATCTTCGTCATCGGCTTCTTCAGCTGGCCGTACATCGGGCGCATCGTGCGCGCCCAGACGATGACCCTGCGCAAACGCGAGTTCGTCGAAGCCGCGCACAGCCTCGGCGCGCGCGGCCCGTACGTCCTCTTCCGGGAACTCCTCCCGAACCTCGTCGCACCGATCCTCGTCTACTCGACGCTGATCATCCCGACGAACATCCTCTTCGAGGCCAGCCTGAGCTTCCTCGGGGTCGGTATCGCCCCGCCGCAGGCTTCCTGGGGCGGAATGCTCAGCAACGCCGTGGATCTCTACACAGCGGATCCGCAGTACATGTTCGTGCCCGGACTGGCGATCTTCATCACCGTCCTGGCGTTCAACCTGCTGGGTGACGGGCTGCGCGACGCACTCGACCCTCGCAGCAAGTGATCCACAACGACCGAGGGGGATTTCCTCAGGTGAAGACGAGAAGAGTGACTGCCGCGATCGCGTCGGTCCTGGCGATCTCGCTGGGCGCTTCCGCCTGCGGCGGCGACAGCGACAGCGGCGGCGGCTCCGCCAAGGGGAAGAAGGACGAGGGGTTGACGTCGATCGTCAACGTCTCGAACAAGAAGGGGGGCACCCTCAGCTTCGAGCACTCGGACGTCGCGGACTCCCTGGACCCCGGCAACACGTACTACGGCTGGGTGCAGAACTTCTCCCGCCTCTACGGCCGTACGCTCACCACGTTCAAGCCGGCCGCCGGCAAGGACGGCCTGACCGTCGTCCCCGACCTGGCCGAGTCGCTGGGCCAGCCCAGCCCCGACGCCAAGACGTGGACGTACAAGCTGCGCGCCGGCGTCAAGTTCCAGGACGGGACCCCGGTCACGTCCAAGGACGTCAAGTACGCCATCGAGCGCTCCAACTTCGCGCCCGAGGTGCTCTCCAACGGGCCGACGTACTTCAAGTCCTACCTGGTCGGCGGCGACAAGTACCAGGGCCCGTACAAGGACAAGAACCCGAACGGCCTCGCGTCCATCGAGACGCCGGACGCGCAGACCATCGTGTTCAAGCTGAAGCAGCCGTTCGCTGACTTCGACTACCTGGCGACCTTCTCGCAGACGGCCCCCATCCCGGCCGCGAAGGACGACGGCGCCAAGTACGTCCAGCACATGGTGTCCTCGGGCCCCTACCAGTTCCAGTCCTACGAGGAGGGCCGCAGCGCCACCCTCGTGCGCAACCCGCAGTGGGACCCGAAGACGGACCCGATCCGCAAGGCCCTGCCGGACAAGATCACCATCAAGTTCAAGGTGAACCCGGTCACGATCGACAACGACCTGATCTCCGACCGGGTCACCGTCGACGCGGCGGGCGCCGGCGTCCAGGCCGCGACCCAGCCGAAGGTCCTCAAGGGCAAGCTCGCCAACCAGACGGACAGCTCGTACGCCGGCGCCACGCAGTACATCGCGCTGAACCAGAACGTCGAGCCGTTCAACAACATCAACTGCCGCAAGGCCGTGCAGTACGCGGTCGACAAGCAGTCGATCCTGGACGCGGCCGGCGGCTCGCCCAAGGGTGACATCGCCACCACGCTGCTGCCCCCGTCGGTCAACGGCTACACCAAGTTCGACACCTACCCGTCGGCCGGCAGCCGGGGCGACGCGGCCAAGGTCAAGGAATTCCTCACCGCGTGCGGCAAGCCCAACGGCTTCAACACGATCCTGACCGCCCGCTCCGACCGTCCCGCCGAGGTCGCGCAGGCCACCGCCGTCCAGGCGTCGCTCAAGAAGTACGGCATCAACGTCGAGATCCGGCAGTTCCCGGCCGGCAAGTACTTCTCGAACTTCGCCGGTGTCCCGTCCTACGTCCACCAGCAGAAGCTCGGCATGCTGTCCATGGCGTGGGGCGCCGACTGGCCGACCGGCTTCGGCTTCCTCGACCAGATCGTCAACGGCTCCGCCATCAAGCCCTCGGGCGGCAACAACCTGATGGAGCTGAACGACCCGAAGATCAACGCGGCCCTCGCCTCGACGATCGCCAACACCGACGCCGCCGCCCGCACCAAGGGCTGGGGCGACATCGACAAGATGGTCATGGACACCGCCACGGTCGTCCCGACCCTCTACCGCAAGAACTTGCTCTTCCGGCCTGCGTCCGCGACCAACGTCACGGTCACCCAGGCGTACCTGGGCATGTACGACTACCTGCTGATGAGCTCCTCGAAGTAGTAGCCGCAAAGCAGGCCGGAATCTTCTCGAAAGGCAGGTGAAGGTTCCGGGTGGCGGGGCCGGACACGCTCCGACCCCGCCGCCCGGAGCCGGACAGCTGTGGCTGCGTACATCATCCGGCGCGTATTCGGCGCCCTGGTACTGCTGCTGGTGGTCAGCGCAGTCACCTTCGCGATCTTCTTCCTGGTACCCCGGCTCGGCGGCCAGACCGCCGACCAGCTCGCCACGCAGTACGTCGGCAAGGACGCCAACCCCGACTCCGTGGCCGCGATCAAGAAGAACCTGGGCTTCGACCAGCCCATCTACACCCAGTACTGGCACTTCATCAAGGCGCTGTTCGTCGGCGCCGACTACAAGTTCGGCCCGGACGCCACCCGCTGCGACGCGCCCTGCTTCGGCTACTCCTTCAAGAGCCACGTCGAGGTCTGGCCGCAGCTCACCGAGCGCATCCCGGTCTCCTTCTCCCTCGCCGTCGGCGCCGCCGTGATCTGGCTGATCTTCGGCGTCACCACCGGCGTGATCTCCGCGCTGCGCAAGGGCACGCCCGTCGACCGCATCTCGATGTTCATCGCGCTCGCCGGCGTCTCCCTGCCGATCTTCTTCACCGGCCAGATCCTCAGCGCCGTGTTCGTGTACGAGGTCCCCATCTGGGACTCCATCGAGTACATCCCGTTCACCCAGAACCCGGCGGAATGGGCCTGGCACCTCCTGCTGCCCTGGATCAGCCTCGCGTTCCTGTTCTCCGCGCTCTATGCCCGCCTCACCCGGGCGGGGATGCTGGAGACCATGGGCGAGGACTACATCCGCACCGCCCGCGCCAAGGGCCTCAAGGAGACGACGGTCGTCACCAAGCACGGCCTGCGCGCCGCGCTCACCCCGATCGTCACCATCTTCGGCATGGACTTCGGCACGCTGGTCGGCACGGCCGTCCTGACCGAGACGGTCTTCTCCCTCCAGGGCATCGGCGCCTACTCGGTCCAGTCGATCCGGGACAACGACCTGCCCATCGTCATGGGCGTCACCCTGGTCGCCGCGTTCTTCATCGTCTTCTGCAACCTCGTCGTCGACCTGGTGTACGCAGCCATCGACCCCCGGGTGAGGTACTCGTGAGCAAGCCCTCCACTTCCGCACCGGGCGAGCCGGTCGCCGACGCCCCCGACGACGCGTTCCTCTCCGTCCGCGATCTGAAGATCCACTTCAAGACGGACGACGGCCTCGTCAAGTCCGTCGACGGCGTCAGCTTCGACGTACGGCGCGGACGCACCCTCGGCATCGTCGGCGAGTCCGGCTCCGGCAAGTCCGTCACCTCGCTCGGCCTCATGGGCCTGCACCGCTCCGCCCGCAACGCCAGCGTCAGCGGCGAGGTCTGGCTCGACGGGCAGGAGCTGATCGGCGCCCACAACGACGAGGTGCGCCGGCTGCGCGGCCGGAAGATGGCCATGATCTTCCAGGACCCGCTGTCCGCGATGCACCCGTACTACACGATCGGGCAGCAGATCGTGGAGGCGTACCGGGTCCACAACGAGGTCACCAAGAAGGAGGCCCGCAAGCGCGCCGTCGAGATGCTCGACCGGGTCGGCATCCCCGAGCCCGACAAGCGCGTCGACGGCTATCCGCACGAGTTCTCCGGCGGTATGCGCCAGCGCGCCATGATCGCCATGGCCCTGGTCAACAACCCCGAGCTGCTCATCGCCGACGAGCCCACCACCGCGCTCGACGTGACCGTCCAGGCGCAGATCCTCGACCTGATCCGCGACCTCCAGAAGGAGTTCGGCTCCGCGGTCATCATGATCACGCACGACCTCGGTGTCGTCGCCGAGATGGCCGACGACCTGCTCGTCATGTACGGCGGTCGGTGCGTCGAACGCGGGCCCGCCGAGGACGTGTTCGCGGAACCCCGGCACCCGTACACCTGGGGCCTGCTGGGCTCGATGCCCCGCCTCGACCGCGAGGACATGGACCGGCTCATCCCCATCAAGGGCGCCCCGCCGTCCCTCATCAACATCCCGTCCGGCTGCGCCTTCAACCCCCGCTGCCCGTACGCGGACCTCCCCAAGGACAACGTCACCCGCACGGTCCGCCCCGACCTCACCGAGGTCGGCACCGGCCACTGGGCCGCCTGCCATCTCGGGCAGGAACAGCGGGAGCGGATCTGGAACGAAGAGATTGCGCCGAAGCTGTGACTGAGACGACCGAGGCTGCGGCCGTGACAGACGAGACGCCCGAGGTCCTGCTGAAGGTCTCCGGCCTCCAGAAGCACTTCCCGATCCGCAAGGGCCTCCTCCAGCGCCAGTCCGGAGCCGTCCGCGCCGTCGACGGCATCGACTTCGAGGTCCGCAGGGGCGAGACGCTCGGTGTCGTCGGCGAGTCCGGGTGCGGCAAGTCCACGATGGGCCGCCTCATCACCCGGCTCCTCGAACCCACCGGCGGCAGCGTCGAGTTCGAGGGCAAGGACATCACGCACCTCAGCGCCGCGGGGATGCGTCCGATGCGCCGCGACGTCCAGATGATCTTCCAGGACCCGTACTCGTCGCTGAACCCGCGCCACACGATCGGCACGATCGTCAGCGCGCCGTTCAAGCTCCAGGGGGTGACCCCGGAGGGCGGCGTCAAGGCGGAGGTCCAGCGCCTGCTGTCGGTGGTCGGCCTCAACCCCGAGCACTACAACCGCTACCCGCACGAGTTCTCCGGCGGCCAGCGCCAGCGCATCGGCATCGCCCGCGCGCTGGCCCTGACCTACGTCATCATCGCCCACGACCTCTCGGTGGTCCGGCACGTCTCGGACCGTATCGCGGTGATGTACCTGGGCAAGATCGTGGAGCTGGCGGACCGGGACAAGCTCTACAAGTCCCCGATGCACCCGTACACGAAGGCCCTGCTCTCGGCGGTCCCGATCCCGGACCCCAAGCGCAAGGCGGCCAAGAGCGAGCGCATCCTCCTGCGCGGCGACGTGCCCTCCCCGATCTCCCCGCCCAGCGGCTGCCGCTTCCACACGCGCTGCTGGAAGGCGACGGAGATCTGCCGCACCACCGAACCCCCCCTCCTCGAACTGATCCCCGGCCAGCAGGTGGCCTGCCACCACCCGGAGAACTTCGCGGACCAGGCCCCCCAGGAAACGGTCCTCCTCACGGAGGCCAAGCAGGCGGCGGAACTGGTGGCGGACGAGGTCCTGGCGGAGTCGGCGGAAACGTCGGCGGCGGTGGCGGCGGAGGTAGAGGCCACACCGAACGAGCCGGAGAACAAGCCCGAGGCCGGCTAGGACGAGGTTTTTCAGCGCGGGGCGCTGCGCGGCAAGTCGTAGCTCGCCGCGCAGCGCCCCGCGCTCTTGCGCGTACCCCCACCCCGCATGACAACTTGGCAAAGTCATGCACATGTCCATACCGCGCCCTGCAAAGTCGTCCCCGTCCGACACATCGGTACAACGCACGAAAGGGACGACGATGGCACTCTCCCGTTCGGCATGGGCAGGCACAGCCGTAGCCGCGGCAGCCACCCTCTTCGTAGTAGCCGCCTCCCCCGCCCCCACCCCCGGCGCGGCCGGCATGGGCGACCCCTAC
>NZ_LIRL01000505.1 GCF_001419795.1 Streptomyces niveiscabiei | reverse complement strand
CGCGGCGGGCGCGGTCGCCTGGAGGATCTCCTCCAGGTTCCCGGCCGTGACCGTACGTCGCCTCATTCGACGATGATCTCCTCGAACACGATCGTCACGGACTCGGTGGCCGCGGCCGACTCGCCCGCCTTGAGGGAGGGACCCTCCCACTTGGACGCCCAGCCCTGCATGAGCTGGATACGGCGGACCGTGTTGCCCTCGGTGTCCTTGATCTCGATCGTCAGGTTCTGCCGGGCGGAGTTGACGGCCCCGTTGTTGAGCGTCTCCTTGATCCACTCGGTGAACTCGCTGCTCTGGTCGAGCCCTCGGGTGATCGTGATCTCGCCGGCCTGCCGGGCACCCGGCTGCTTGCGGATGATCTGCTTGCCCTCGGCGCTGACCTGGCGGACCTCGACGACCTCTTCCTCGACGGTCAGCCCGCTGATCTCCTGGATGGACTCCACGAGGTAGCCGCCGAGCTGTACGCCGAAGACGTGGGTGGAAAGAGCGTCACCTGTTGCCATGACTGTGTGTCAACCTTCCTGTTCAGCCCGCGAGTTACTCGTCGATGAGGCTGGTGCTGTCGGAGAACTGGGCCAGCCGGAAGACCACGAACTCGGCGGGCTTGACCGGCGAGACGCCGATCTCGCAGACGACGCGCCCCTGGTCGATGGACTCCTGGGGGTTGTTGTCGCGGTCGCACTTCACGTAGAAGGCCTCTTCGGCGGTACGGCCGAACAGCGCGCCCCGGCGCCACTCCTCGGTGAGGAACGCGGTGACGTTGCGCCGGATCGACGACCAGAGGCGGTCGTCGTTGGGCTCGAAGACGACCCACTGGGTGCCCAACAGGATGGACTCTTCGAGGTAGTTGAAGAGTCGGCGCACGTTCAGGTAGCGCCAGGCCGGGTCGGACGACAGGGTGCGCGCACCCCAGATCCGGATGCCGCGGCCGGGGAAGGCGCGGACGCAGTTGACGCCGATCGGGTTCAGGAGGTCCTGTTCGCCCTTGCTGAGCCGCAGTTCGAGGTCGACGGCGCCGCGGATCACCTCGTTGGCGGGCGCCTTGTGGACGCCGCGCTCGGCGTCGCTGCGCGCCCACACACCGGCGACGTGCCCGCTCGGCGGGGCGGTGACGTTGCGCCCGACGGCCGGGTCGAAGACCCGCACCCACGGGTAGTACAGGGTGGCGTACCGCGAGTCGTAACCGGCTTCGTCGTTACGCCAGTTGCGCACCTGCTGGGCGTTCAGCCCGGGCGGGGTGTCGAGGACGGCGACCCGGTCGCCCATCTGCTCGCAGTGCGAGATGACGGCGAGCTGGACGGTCCGTACGCCCTCGTCGTCGATGTCGCCGCGCTGGTAGGCGCTCATCAGGTCGGGCACGGCGACCATCGTGATCTCGTCGATGGTCTCCAGGCCGCCGAAGCCGGTACGGGCGCCCGCGTCGCCGACGTACTCGGCGGGGTCGATGCGCGCGACGGCGCCGTTGGACGCGGCGGGCGCGGCCGGGGCGTCCGGTACGGCGAGGGTTCCGCTCGCGGGCCGGGTCTGGGCGGCGCCGCGCTGCTCGGTGACGTCGATCAGCTTGGAGGCGCGGGCCTGGGTGACGAGGTAGCCCTTGACGTTCTTGCGCGAGGACGCCTCGTACGTCTCGGCGACGTCGCCGCCCTTGCGGACGAGCAGCTTGAAGCGGTCCTCGGGCGGGTTCTCCCCGTCCGCGTCCGCGACCTCGACGCTCACGCCGGTCACACCGGGCTTGGCGGCGACGAGGAACCCGCCGACCTCGACCGGCTCAACGGCCTTGGGCTGGGCGGGAGTCGACCCGCCGCCGTTGCCGTCGGCAGCCCCGCCGATCCGCACGATGTACGCGGCGCCGCCCCCGTTGGAGAAGTACCCGTACACGGCGAGGGACAGATACGTCCCCTCGACGAACCCGCCGAAGAGCTGGGTGTACTGGTCCCAGCTCGTCACCAGCGTCGGTGTGTGGAAGGGCCCCTGCCCGGCGAATCCGACGAACGCGGCGACGGCCGTGCCGACACCCTCGATCGGTCGAGCACCGGACTGCACCTCCTCCACGTACACGCCCGGGGTGAGGTACGTCGGCATGCTGGCTCCTTCGCGGTCCTGACGGGGCACCTGTGTCCAGGCCGAGTCTGCTGGTGGGGCGGGTGGTACGGCAGGGACACGGGGCCATGCCCGGGGGCAGGCGGACTGCCTTTCCGGACCCCGGAGGTGCCCTCCGGGACCTGCCCTGCCTCACGCGCCGATCGCCTCCGCGAGATACGGCCCGAACTCGCTCTCCAGCACCAACCGGCCCAGCTTGCGGTACTCCTGGGCGATCGCCGTCACCAACTGCCGCATGGTGAGCGGCCCTTCGGACTCCGCCGCGAGGTACGCCGCCGTCACCGCGCAGGCCCGGATGGAACCCCCGGCCAGCTCGAACCGGTCGGCGCAGAACGGGAGATCGAGGTCCTCGGCGCGCGGGAGGCGTTTGCCGAGGCAGCGGTCCCAGAGGTCGAGGCGGTGCGTCGCGTCCGGGACGGGGAAGTCGGCGACGACGTCCAGGCGGCGGGTGAACGCCTCGTCCAGGTTGGCGCGGAGGTTGGTCGTCAGGATCGCGATGCCGTCGAACGACTCCATCCGCTGGAGGAGGTACGCGGACTCGATGTTGGCGTGCCGGTCGTGCGCGTCCTTCACCTCGGACCGCTTGCCGAAGATCGCGTCGGCCTCGTCGAAGAGGAGCACGGCGTTGACGGCGGACGCCTCCGTGAAGATGCGCTCCAGGTTCTTCTCGGTCTCGCCGATGTACTTGTCGACGACGGTGGACAGGTCGACGACGTACAGATCCATCCCGAGATCAGCGGCGACGACCTCGGCGGACATCGTCTTCCCCGTCCCCGACTCCCCGGCGAACAGGGCGATCA
>NZ_LIRL01000504.1 GCF_001419795.1 Streptomyces niveiscabiei | reverse complement strand
GAAGGTCTCGGCGGAGCCGACCTCTCCGGCCTCCCCCCGGCCTTCATCGACGTCGGCTCCGCCGAGACCTTCCGCGACGAGGACGTCGCCTACGCCACCCGCATCTGGCAGTCCGGCGGCACGGCCGAACTCCACGTCTGGCCGGGCGGGTTCCACGGCTTCGACGGAATGGCACCCCAGGCCGCGCTGTCGCAGGCGGCCAAGGGGGCGCAGGTGGCGTGGCTGCGGAGGCTGCTCGCGGAGTAGCACGGGGCCGGTCCCCCCGAGGGGTGGCGCATGATGGGCGTATGAAAGAGCTGGCCGGGCGGTTGAGCGCCGTGGACCCCGTGGCCGGGGCCGCCGTGGGCGTGATCGCGTACTTCGACCGGCTGGCCGAGGCCCGGGCCGGGGTGGAGGCGTTGGTGCGGGGCGCCGCCGTGCTGGCGGGCGTGCCGGTGCGGTTGGTGGACGAGGAGCGGCGGGTCCGGGTCCGGGTCGAACCGGACGGCGTCCGCCGCGACGCCGACACACCCCCCGACCCGGCCTGGCCCAGCGCCCCGCTCACGCCGGGCGGCCGTCCCGCACTGTGGCTGGAGCGGACGGCGGACTCACCCGGCACCCCGGCGGCAGCCACGCCCAGTGTCGTCGACGCCGTCATCCTGGAGCGCGCGGCGGGTGTCGTGAGCCGGGTTCTGGACCGCACGCGGGGCCGCGCGCCCTCCGACGACCCGGCGCTCGTGGAGACGCTCCTCGATGCCGGTGCCTCCGAGCAGGCCCGCCTGCACGCGGCGCGCGGGCTGGGTCTTGCCCCGGACGCGCGGGCCCGTGTGGTCGCCCCGGCGGGCGGGCCGCCGTACGTGGTCCCGGTGCCGGCGGGCCAGGAGACCCGCACCGAGCTCGCGCCCCGGGCCGGCGTGGGTCCCGCGCTTCCCCTTCTCTCCCTTCCCGGTTCCTGGGCCGCCGCTCGTGTCGCCCTGCGGTTCACCGCCGAGGGCACTGCGGGGGACCCGGGGCAGCGGGTCGTGTACGCCGATGATCTCGGCGGTATCGCGCTGCTCGCGGAGACGGTCGTACCGGGTGGCGAACCGCCGCCGGACGTGCGGGCGTTGGAGCGTGCGGCGGTCGAGGCGCCGTGGATGCTGGCGACGCTGCACGCGGTCGCGTCCACGCAGAGCCTGCGCGCGGCCGCGGCCGAACTGACCGTCCACCACTCGACGTTGCAGGACAGGCTGGTGCACGCGGAACAGTCCCTGGGCTGGCCGGTCCGCACCCCGCAGGGCCGCTTCCGGCTCCAACTGGCGCTGACGATGCGGAGGTTGGCGCGGCCCGCGCCCAGCTGTCAGGCCGACAGCCAAAACTGACAGGGCCCCTACAGCCGCCCGCTAGACTCGGCGCCCCTCCTCCACCGGATCAAGGGGTCCCCGTGTCCGACGGCCTGGTCCGGGCCGCGGCGGACAGGGACCCGCTGTGCCGCGACATCGTGGTGCTCAGCACGCTGCTGGCGCTGGTGTACGGGGTCGGCCTGGCGGCCGGCG
>NZ_LIRL01000503.1 GCF_001419795.1 Streptomyces niveiscabiei | reverse complement strand
GCGGGAGGGCCGTCGGGGGCGGCGGTACGGCCGGGTCGTGCGCGTTCTCCGGATCGGTGAGCGTCAGCCGCAGGGGGCCCAGGCGGGCGCCCTCGACGTTGCCCGCCACCGCCCGCCCGAGGACCGTCTCCGCGACGCTCTCCGCGATCCAGCAGCCGTCGCGCGGGCCGCCGAGGGGGAGGAACCTGCCGAGTCCGAGATGGTGCCGGACCGTCTGACGCCAGTGCTGCTCCGCAGTCATTCCACCAGCCTGCCGCATCCCCGGGGCGCTGTGGGGCAACCGCGCTTACGGTTGGTTTGACCGAAGGCGGCCGGCCCGGAAGGACGTACGGATCATGACCGACACCACGCAGAACGCCGTCGGCGAGACCGAGCAGACGGTGCGCAAGGCCGTGAAGCGGGGCGGCGGGGACCCCGCGACCAGGGGACGGACGACGATCGCCGACGGCGTCGTGGAGAAGATCGCGGGGCTCGCCGCGCGGGACGTCGTCGGCGTGCACGCCATGGGCAGCGGACTCAGCCGCACCTTCGGCGCCGTGCGCGACCGCGTCCCCGGCAGCTCCAAGTCCGTCTCGCGCGGCGTGAAGGCCGAGGTCGGCGAGGTGCAGACCGCGCTGGACCTGGAGATCGTCGTCGACTACGGCGTCTCCATCGCCGACGTCGCGCGGGCGGTCCGCGAGAACGTGATCGCCGCCGTCGAGCGGATGACGGGCCTCGAAGTCGTCGAGGTCAACATCGCCGTCAGCGACGTGAAGCTGCCGGACGAAGAGGACGACGAGCCCGAACCCCGGATCCAGTGACCCCGTGGCCCGCGACGCGAAGGGACGACACATGAGCAGAGCCGTGATCGGCATGATCGCCGGCATGGCGCTGGGCTTCGCCGGGTACTTCGGCGGGTTCGGCGCCTTCCTCCTGGTGGCCGCCCTCGGCGCCATCGGGTTCGTCGTCGGCCGGTTCCTCGAAGGGGACCTGGACCTCGGCGACTTCCTGCGCTCGCGCGACGACCGGCGCCGATGACGTCCACCGTCGCGGCGGGCGAGCGCGGGGCGACGCGGATCGCCGACCGGGTGGTCGCGAAGATCGCCTCCCAGGCGGCCCGCGAGGCCCTCGGCCCCCTGCCGCCCGACGCGGCGCCCCCGCACGCCCTGGTGGTCGTCGCGCACGACACCGCGCGCGTGCGCGTGCACCTCGAACTCGACTACCCCACCGACATCGCGGCCCGTTGCCGCGCGGTGCGTCGAAACGTGGTCGAGCGGGTACGCGCGTTGGTGGGAATGGACGTGCCGGACGTCGCCGTCACCATCGAACGGCTCCACCCGACGGCCGCCTCCGGCGAGGCACAGGGGAGGACGCGATGAGCGAACCCCAGGGCAGCGAAGGCACGACCCAGCGGCTGCCGGTGATCCTGGAGAAGGAACCGGAGGCGGACAGGGCCCCGGAGCCCGAGGCGGCGCCCCCACCGGCCGGCGTACGCCGCTTCTGGTCCCCCCGCCGGGCACCGGCCGCCCTCACGGCCGTCCTGATCCTCGCCGTCGCCGGACTCTTCCTGTACGACGTCGCCGCCGTCCGCGCCGGCCACCCCGCCATGCGCTGGCGCCGCGAACTCGCCCACCAGCTCGCCGCGCGCCCCCTGGACGACACGTGGGTCCGCACCGGCGCGGGCGTCGCCGTCGCCCTCGGACTGCTGGCCCTGCTGCTCGCCGTGACCCCGGGGCACCGCGACGTCCTGCCGATGCGGCCGACCCACCCCGACGTCCGCGCGGGCCTGCACCGCGACGCCGCCGCGCTCGTCCTGCGGGACCGGGCGATGGAGGTCTCCGGCGTCCAGTCCGTCGCCGTACGGATGGGACGGCGCCGTATCGACGTCCGTACGGTGTCCCACTTCCGCGACCTCGACGAGGTGCGCGCGGATCTGGCGGCCACGCTCGCGGCGGCGCTGGACGGCCTCGGACTGGCCCACCCTCCGGCGCTGTCGATCCATGTCCGCCGGCCCGCGAAGAAGGGGTGACCCCCGATGCTCCGCACCGTCAACCGTGTCCTGCTCGGCCTCGCCGGGCTGGCCCTGCTCGCCCTGGGCGGCTCCGTGCTCGCGATCGGGCTGGGCGCCGACGCGCCCTCCTGGTGGCTCCACGGCGACCGCCACGACGCCCTCCTGACGGCCTCCCAGCGCACCCGCTGGCGCGACGAGGGCTGGTGGTGGCCGACGGTCATCGGGGGCCTCGCCCTGATCGTCCTGCTGGCCCTGTGGTGGCTCACCGCGAACCTGAGGCGCCGCCGCCTCGGCGAGGTCCTCATCAACACCGGCGACGGCGAGTCGGCGGTCCTGCGGGGCAGCGCCCTGGAGAACGTCCTCGCCACCGAGACGGCCCACCTGGACGGCGTCTCCCACGCGCGCGTACACCTGACGGGCCGTAGGGACGCCCCGGAAACGCAGGTCCACCTGAGGGTGGAACCGCACGCGTCTCCGGGGGAGGCGCTGAGGAACTTCATCACGCACTCCCTCACGCGCGCGCGGGACTCGGCGGCGCTCAAGGCGCTGCCGGCGGAGGTGCGGATGAGGGCGATGAAGCACAAGGCGGAAAGGGTCAGCTGACGGGTCAGAACCCGTGACGCATCCCGCCGTCCACGGGAACCATGATCCCGGTCAGATAAGAAGCGGCCGGCGACAGCAGGAACGCCCCCGTGCGCCCGAACTCCTCCGGCCGCCCGTACCGCCGCAGCGGGATCCGCGCCTCGTTCGCGGCCCGCGTCGCCTCGGGGTCGGCGGACAGGGCGTCCAGCTCGCGCACGCGGTCCGTGTCGATCCGCGCCGGCAGCAGCCCCACGACCCGGATGCCCCGCGGCCCCAGCTCGTCCGCCAGGGACTTCGCGAACCCGGCGAGCCCGGGCCGCAGCCCGTTGGAGATCGTCAGCCCCGGGATCGGCTCGTGCACGGACCCCGACAGCACGAACCCGATGACACCCCCCTCGTCCAGCTCGGCGGCAGCCGCGCGCGCGAGCCGTACGGCGCCGAGGAAGACGGACCGGAACGCGGCCTCCCACTGCTCGTCCGTGTTGTCGGCGACGAACCCGGGCGGCGGCCCGCCCACGCTGACCAGGACCCCGTCGAACCGCCCGAACGCCTCGCGCGCGCGGGCGATGAGCCGGTCCGCCGCGTCGGGCTCGGCGTTGTCGACGGCGACCCCGACCGCGTTCCCGCCCAGCTCGCGCACCGCCTGGGCGACCCGCTCCTCGTCCCGCCCGGAGACGACCACCTTCGCCCCGTCCGCCAGCAGCTCGCGCGCGACCGCGTTGCCGAGCCCGCGCGTGGCCCCGGTGACGACGTACACCCGGTCCTTCAGTCCAAGATCCATGGCCCCTATCCTGCCTGCCCGTCGCCGAACAGGGCGAGGGCGGAGTTGACGAGCCCGATGTGGCTGAACGCCTGCGGGAAGTTGCCCAGCTGACGGCCGCCGACGGGGTCGTACTCCTCGGCGAGCAGCCCGACGTCGTTGACGAGCCCGGCGAGCCTCTCGAAGAGGGCGAGCGCCTCCTTGCGGCGGCCGGTCAGGTGCAGCGCGTCCACGAGCCAGAACGAGCACACCAGGAAGGTCCCCTCGGAGCCGGGCAGCCCGTCGACGGTCGTGCCGTCGGTGCTGTAGCGCCGCACGAGCCCGTCGTGGCCGAGCTCCGCGCGCACCGCGTCGACGGTGCCGATCACGCGCGGGTCGTCGCCGGGCAGGAACCCCACGCGCGGGATCAGCAGCAGCGCGGCGTCGAGTTCGGCGGACCCGTACGACTGCGTGAAGGTGCCCCGCTCGGTGTCGTACCCGCGCTCGCACACCTCCGCGTGCACGGTGTCGCGCAGCTCGCGCCAGCCGTCGAGGTCGCCGCGCAGGTACGGGTGCGTCTCCAGCGCGCGTACGGCGCGGTCGGCGGCGACCC
The DNA here is from genome assembly GCF_001419795.1 of Streptomyces niveiscabiei. Classification (GTDB taxonomy): domain Bacteria; phylum Actinomycetota; class Actinomycetes; order Streptomycetales; family Streptomycetaceae; genus Streptomyces; species Streptomyces niveiscabiei. The sequence continues at coordinate 3,205 of NZ_LIRL01000503.1, read as the reverse complement.
ACACCATCACCTTGGAGTGCGTGAACTGGCGCCGCCCGCCCCGCACCTCCCACAGCCCCTCGTCGGGCTGGCGCCAGTTGTCGCGCAGCCACTCCATGAGCGCGTGCTGGAGCGCCCACACGTGCGGGCGCGCGGGCAGCCCCGAGTCCCGCGCGAGCGCGAGGGAGTCCATGACCTCGCCGTACACGTCGAGCTGGAGCTGGTCGACGGCGCCGTTGCCGACGCGTACGGGGCGCGAGTTCTCGTACCCCGACAGCCACGGCAACTCCTGCTCGGGCAGGCGGCGTTCGCCCGCCACGCCGTACATGATCTGGAGGTCGGCCGGGTCGCCGGCGACCGCGCGCAGGAGCCAGCGGTGCCAGGAGCGGGCCTCCTCGTGGTAGCCGGCCGACAGCAGCGCGCCCAGGGTGAGCGTCGAGTCGCGCAGCCAGCAGTGCCGGTAGTCCCAGTTCCGTACGCCGCCCAGCTCCTCCGGCAGCGAGGTGGTGGGCGCGGCGACGATCCCGCCCGTCGGCGCGTACGTCAGCGCCTTCAGCGTGATCAGGGAACGCCGCACAGCGGCCTCGTAGGGCCCCTTGTAGCGGCAGCGGGCCGACCAGGCGCCCCAGTCCGCCAACGACGCCTCCAGGGCCTCGTAGGGGTCCACACGGGCCGGATGGGGTTCGTGCGACGGGTGCCAGGTCAGCACGAACGCGACCTTCTCGCCCTCGGCGACCTCGAACTCCGCGTGCGTACCGAAGTCCTCGCCCCACGTCCGCACCGGCGGCTCGCTGCGCAGCCACGCCGAGTCCGGGCCCGCGACGGCCACCCGGTGGCCGTCCGAGCGGCGCATCCACGGCACGATCGACCCGTAGTCGAACCGCAGGCGCAGCGTGCTGCGTACGGTGACCCTGCCGCGCAGCCCCTCCACGATCCGCACGAGGTCGGGCGCCTTGTCCCGCTGGGGCATCAGGTCGGTGACCCTGACGGCGCCGTCACCGGTCTCCCACTCGGTGTCCAGGACGAGCGTGTCGCCCCGGTACGAGCGGCGGGCGCACGGTCCGGTCGCCCCCTTGGGCGCGATCCTCCAGTGGCCGTTCTCCTCGTCGCCCAGCAGGCGCGCGAAACAGGCGGCCGAGTCGAAGCGGGGCAGGCAGAGCCAGTCGACGGAGCCGTCCCGGCCGACCAGCGCGGCGGTCTGTTCGTCGCCGACGACGGCGTAGTCCTCGATGCGCATGGAGATCCGGTTTCCCGCAGGAGGGCACCGGCAATCAGACACGCGCCCGCGCGAGCTACACGGTCGCCGGTTCCGCCTGCTCCTGCTCGTCCGTCTGCCGCGCCTTCTCCGCGCGGTCGCGCAGTTCGCGGCGGACCAGCACGAACCAGCCGAACGGGACGGCGGCGGCGAACAGCCACCACTGGATGGCGTACGCGTAGTTCAGCGCCGCGTTCTCGTCGCCCGGCTTGCCGATCGGCTCCGGGGTGTCGCCCTTCGGCTCGGGGGCCGTCAGGACCAGGTACCCGCCGAGGACCGGCGCCTTCAGGCGGCCGGCCTCCTCGCCGCTGCTGATCAGCATGATCTGCCGGTCGGGGAGGCCCTTGAGGTTCTTGATGCCGCTCGCCGCGGTCGTCTCGTCCGGCATCAGCCGCCCGGTGACGGTGACCTGGCCCGCTGGGGGCGCCGGGATCTTCGGGAACGCCGTCTGGCTGGGCCCGTCCGCGGGGATCCAGCCCCGGTTGACCAGCACCACCTTGCCGTCCGCCAGCACCAGCGGCGTCAGCACGTGGAAGCCGACCTCGTCGTCCGCGTTGACCCTGCGGCGGACGACGACCTCGCGCGCGGTGTCGAACCGGCCGACCGCCGTGACCGAGTGGTAGCGCTCGGAACGGGTGACCTCGTGCCCCGGGGACGTCAGCTTCTCGACCGGCACCGGGTCCGCGCGCAGGGCGCTCGCCACCAGCTCGTTGCGCGCGTGCCGCGTCTCGTAGCGGTGCATCTGCCAGATGCCCAGCCGGATCATCGTAGGGATGAGGACGAGGGCGACCAGCGTGAGGATCACCCACTGCCGGGACAACAGGAAGCGGTACACCCCACGACCGTACAACCCGCCGCGCGCGGGGGCCCCGGCAGGGTCGGACGGGGCTGTCTACGCGCCGGAGTCGGCCGCCGCCACGTCCCGCAGGAGCTGGCCGAAGGCGGCCTCGTCGACGACCGGGGTGCCGAACTGGCGGGCCTTGAGGACCTTCGAGGTGCCCGAGTCGGGGTCGTTGGTCACCAGCAGGCTGGTGAGCCGGGAGATGCTCGTGGAGACGTGCAGACCGGCCTCCACCGCGCGGTCCTCCAGGAGGTCCCGCTCGGTCGACGTGTCGCCGGAGAACGCGATCCGCATGCCCTGCTTGAGCGGCTTGCCGTCCTCGAAGCGGCCGGGGTTCGGGTAGGGGCAGGGGGGCCGCTTGCGCGACGGCCGCCAGGTCGTGGGCTGCCGGTAGCCGCCGCCCTGCCGCCCGATCCACGGCGTCGCGGGCCGGTCCTGCCACTCCGTCAGCGGCCGGCACTCGTGCAGCGGCAGCCGCACCCCGCGCGCGGCGGCGGCCCTGAGGCTCGGCCGGAACGCCTCCGCCAGCACGCGCGCGTCGTCCAGCGCGTGGTGCGCGCGCTGCTGGACGACGCCGAAGTGCGCGGCCAGCGTCTCCAGCTTGTGGTTGGGCAGCGGGAGCCCCAGCTCCTTGCTCAGCACGATCGTGCACAGCCGCTGCCTGACGGGCGCCTGCCGCTCGGCGCGCGCGTACTCGCGGGCGATCATCTGCCAGTCGAACACCGCGTTGTGCGCGACGAGCACGCGCCCCTCCAGGCGCCGCGAGAACTCCTCGGCGACCTCGGCGAAGAGCGGCGCCCCTTCGAGCACGTCGCTCGTCAGCCCGTGGATCCACACCGGCCCCGGATCGCGCTCCGGGTTCACCAGCGTGTACCAGTGGTCCTCGACCTCCCCGCGCGCGTCCAGCCGGTAGACCGCCGCCGACACTATCCGGTCGTCCCTCGCGAGCCCGGTGGTCTCGACGTCGACCACGGCATACCCCTCGGGGTATGTGCCTGGCCAGTCGACGGGCGACGGGGTGGTGAGCATGCGGTCTTCGAGCATGGTTCCTGAGGATACGGGTCGGGACCGACAGCCCCGCCCCCTCACCCCAGGGCGGCCACCAGATCCCCGGCCGCCAGCGGCGTGAG
>NZ_LIRL01000502.1 GCF_001419795.1 Streptomyces niveiscabiei | reverse complement strand
GACGGCGACGCAGGCCGTGCACGCGGCGGAGCGCGAGCAGTGGGACGACGGCTGCAACGTGCTGTGCGTGGAGCCGGGGGTCGTCGTCGCGTACGAGAGGAACGCGACGACAAACACCCACCTGCGTAAACAGGGCGTCGAGGTGATCGAGATCCCGGGGAGCGAGCTGGGGCGGGGCAGGGGCGGGCCGCGCTGCATGAGCTGTCCGGTGGAGCGGGACGCCGTATGAAACCGCCTGGGCACATCGTCGTACCGGTGACTGTATAGAAATGCTTAGCGTCGTATAGACTTCCACAGGTCAGTCTGTTCACGTACCTCTGGAGCGCCCCCATGGCGACAGTCCCGACCGCCCTCGCCGGCCGCCACTTCCTCAAGGAGCTGGACTTCACCGCCGAGGAGCTGCGCGGTCTGCTCGCGCTGGCCGCCGAGCTGAAGGCCGCGAAGCGGGCCGGGACCGAGACGCGGCACCTGACCGGCAAGAACATCGCGCTGATCTTCGAGAAGCCGTCGACGCGTACGCGCTGCGCGTTCGAGGTGGCCGCCGCCGACCAGGGCGCCTCGACGACGTACATCGACCCGGCCGGCTCGCACATCGGCAAGAAGGAGTCGGCGAAGGACACCGCGCGGGTGCTCGGCCGCTTCTTCGACGCGATCCAGCTCCGCGGCGACGCGCAGGGAACCGTCGAGGAGCTGGCCGAGCACGCGGGCGTCCCCGTCTACAACGGCCTCACGGACGACTGGCACCCCACGCAGATGCTCGCCGACGTCCTCACGATGACCGAGCACAGCGCGAAGCCGCTCGCGGAGATCTCCTTCGCCTACCTCGGCGACGCCCGCTTCAACATGGGCAACTCGTACCTGATCACCGGCGCCCTGCTCGGCATGGACGTCCGGATCGTCGCGCCGAAGCAGTACTGGCCCGCGCAGGAGATCGTGGACCGCGCGCAGGCGCTGGCCGCGGACAGCGGCGCGCGGATCACGCTGACGGAGACCGTCGCGGAGGGCGTCACCGGCGCCGACTTCGTCGCGACGGACGTGTGGGTCTCGATGGGCGAGCCCCAGGAGGTGTGGGCGGAGCGGATCGCCGCGCTCGCGCCGTACGCCGTGACCATGGACGTCCTGCGCGCCACCGGCAACCCGGACGTCAAGTTCCTGCACTGCCTGCCGGCCTTCCACGACCTGGGCACGAAGGTCGGCCGGGAGATCCACGAGACGTACGGCCTCACATCCCTTGAGGTCACCGACGAGGTCTTCGAGTCGGCGCACTCGGTGGTCTTCGACGAGGCGGAGAACCGGATGCACACGATCAAGGCGATCCTGGTGGCGACGCTGGCCTAGCGGCCGACCGGGATCGCGGCCAGCCTGAACCAGACCGCCTTCCCCTTCTCCGTCGGCCGGTGGCCGCACGAGGAGGACAGGGTGCGGATCAGCAGCAGGCCCCGGCCGTGTTCCTGCCACGGGTCGGGGTCCCCGCCCGACGGCCGGGTCAGCTCATCCGGCGCCGCCGGGTCCTGGTCGTGGACCTCGACCTGACAGCCGCTCGGCAGCAGATGGACGACCAGCTCTATCGGCTCGCTGCCCGCCGTGTGCTCGACCGCGTTCGCCACCAGCTCGGCCGTCAGCAGCTCCGCCGTGTCGCTGTCCGCGCCGTGCTCGACCTCGGCCAGCGCCGTACGGACCAGGGCGCGCGCGACGGGTACGGCGGCGGCGGTGTGCGGCAGCGCGATGCGCCAGGAGGCTGAGGGTGGTCGTTCAGGCAAGGCGAGTCCGTTCATGGCGCAGGGTGCCGGGTCCGACATCAGGCAGTCCTGCTTTCAACTTTGTGGAATGGTACGGCCGCCTCCGGCCCTGGCGCACCAGGGGAGGCCACCTGCATCTACCCCTCCCAACGGCCCCTCCCGCCACGCCGATCCCGCTGTTACCGCCTTATCGACGACCGGTGACACTGCTATATCGCCCTCGTGACGACAGTCACGTACGGGTGATAACTTCGAGGGCGTGAGTCCCTTCACCGGATCCGCCGCGCGCACACCCCGTTGGGAACACCTCCACCACGACGTCACGGACGCCGTCGCCTCCGTCACGCTCGCCCGCCCCGCCAAACTGAACGCCCTGACCTTCGGCGCCTACGCCGACCTGCGGGACCTCCTCGCCGAGCTGTCCCGGGAGCGGTCCGTGCGGGCGCTCGTGCTGCGCGGCGAGGGACGCGGCTTCTGCTCGGGCGGCGACGTCGACGAGATCATCGGCGCGACGCTCGCCATGGACACCGCCCAGCTCCTCGACTTCAACCGGATGACCGGGCAGGTCGTCCGGGCCGTGCGCGAGGCGCCGTTCCCGGTGATCGCCGCCGTGCACGGGGTCGCGGCCGGTGCCGGGGCCGTCCTCGCGCTCGCCGCCGACTTCCGGGTCGCCGACCCGACCGCCCGGTTCTCCTTCCTGTTCACGAAGGTCGGGCTGTCCGGCGGGGACATGGGCGCGGCCTACCTCCTGCCGCGCGTCGTCGGGCTCGGGCACGCCACCCGGCTGCTCATGCTGGGCGACCCGGTGCGGGCGCCCGAGGCCGAACGCATCGGCCTGATCAGCCAGTTGACCGAGGAGGGCGGCGCCGACGAGGCCGCCCTCGCGCTCGCCCGCCGCCTCGCCGAAGGACCCGCCCTCGCCCACGCCCAGACCAAGGCGCTGCTGACGGCCGAGCTGGACATGCCGCTCGCGGCGGCCGTCGAACTCGACGCGAACACACAGGCGTTGCTCATGAACGGCGCCGACTACCGGGAGTTCCACGCCGCGTTCACCGCGAAGCGCCCGCCGAAGTGGCAAGGGCGATGACCGGCCGGATCGCGGTCATCGGCGGCGGACCCGGCGGCCTCTACACGGCGGCCCTCCTCAAACGCCTCGACCCCGCACGGGAGATCACCGTCTGGGAGCGCAACGCACCCGACGACACCTTCGGGTTCGGCGTCGTCCTCTCCGACGAGACCCTCGGCGGCATCGAACACGCCGACCCGGCCGTGTACGCCGCGCTGGAGCGGGAGTTCGTCCGCTGGGACGCCATCGAGATCACCCACCGAGGACGGCGCCACGTCTCCTCGGGCCACGGGTTCGCGGCGCTCGGCAGGAGACGGCTGCTGTCCGTCCTGCACGACCGCTGCCGCGCACTCGGCGTCGACCTCCGCTTCCGCACCGAGGCCCCCTACCCGGCGTGGCTCTCCGAGACGTACGACCTCGTCGTCGCCGCCGACGGCGTGCACAGCGCGACCCGGGAGACCTTCGCCACCGCGTTCCGGCCCCGGCTCTCCCCCCACCGCTGCCGGTACATCTGGCTCGGCACCGACCTCGCCCTCGACGCGTTCCGCTTCGACATCGCCGAGACCGACGCGGGAGTCGTCCAGCTCCACGGCTACCCGTACGCGCCGAACGCCTCGACCGTCATCGTCGAGATGCGCGAAGAGGTGTGGAAAACAGGGGAGTTCACCATCGAGAGGTGCGCCGACCTGTTCCGGGAGACCCTGCGCGGCCGGCCCCTGCGGTCCAACAACTCCGCCTGGACGGTGTTCCGTACGGTCGTCAACGACCGCTGGTCCAGCGGCAACGTCGTCCTCCTCGGGGACGCCGCGCACACCGCCCACTTCTCCATCGGCTCCGGCACGAAACTCGCCGTCGAGGACGCCCTCGCGCTCGCCGCGTGCCTCGACGAACAGCCGGACGTCCCCAGCGCGCTGGCCGCCTACGAGGCCGAGCGGCGGCCCGTCGTCGCCTCCACGCAGCGTGCCGCCCGGGCCAGCCTGGAGTGGTTCGAGAACCTCCCGCTGTACGTCGGCCAGCCGCCGCGCCGGTTCGCCTTCAACCTCCTCACCCGCAGCCGCCGCGTCACCCACGACAACCTCCGGCTGCGCGACGCCGCCTTCACGGCGTCCGTGGAACGGGAGTTCGGCTGCCCGCCGGGTACGCCCCCCATGTTCACGCCTTTCCGGCTACGGGAGTTGACCCTCCGCAACCGGGTCGTCGTCTCCCCGATGGACATGTACTCCGCGACCGACGGCGTCCCCGGCGACTTCCACCTCGTCCACCTCGGCGCCCGCGCGCTGGGCGGGGCGGGGCTGGTGATGACCGAGATGGTGTGCGTCAGCGCCGAGGGGCGGATCACGCCGGGCTGCACGGGCCTCTACGACGACCGACAGGGCGCCGCCTGGCGCCGGATCACCGACTTCGTCCACGAACAGGCACCCGGCACGGCGATCGGCGTGCAGCTCGGGCACTCGGGCCGCAAGGGGTCGACGAAGCTGATGTGGGAGGGCATCGACGAACCCCTCCCGGACGGCAACTGGCCCGTGGTCGCCGCCTCCCCGCTGCCCTACCGCACGGACAGCCAGGTTCCGAGCGAGCTGACCCGATCCCAACTCGCGCAGATCCGCGGCGAGTTCGCGAAGGCCACGAAACGCGCCGCCCACGCAGGCTTCGACCTCCTCGAACTCCACTGCGCCCACGGCTACTTGCTCTCCGGCTTCCTCTCCCCGCTGACCAACCACCGCACCGACACCTACGGCGGCTCCCTCACGGGCCGCCTCCGCTTCCCGCTGGAGGTCTTCGACGCGGTACGCGACGCCTGGCCCCCTGAACTCCCCCTGACCGTCCGGATATCCGCCACCGACTGGTCCCCCGGCGGCACCACCCCCGAGGAGGCCGTGGAGATCGCCCGCGCCTTCGCCGCCCACGGCGCCGACGCGATCGACGTCTCCACGGGCCAGGTCGTCTCCGACGAACACCCCGACTTCGGCCGCTCCTACCAGACCCCGTACGCGGACCGCATCCGCAACGAGGTGGGCGTCCCGGTGATCGCCGTCGGCGCGATCTCCTCGTGGGACGACGTCAACTCCCTGATATTGGCGGGCCGTACGGACCTCTGCGCCTTGGGGCGGCCTCATCTGTACGACCCGCACTGGACGCTGCACGCGGCGGCCGAGCAAGGGTATGAGGGGCCGGGCGTGGTGTGGCCGCTGCCGTACCGGGCGGGCAGCAGGAGGCCGCGAACGGGACGCACGGACGCCCCCAAACCCCGGTTGCAGCTGAGGAGTTGAGGCGCCTCACCCGGCGCCGTACGCCGTGCCGGGACCGGCCGCCAGCACGAACGCCTCGCCCGCGTCCCGCAGCCGTGCGTGCAGGGCGTGGAAGACCTCGGCCGACCGTACTCCCGGCCAGTTCGCGGGCAGCAGGTGTGCGGGCAGGCCCGGGTCGGCGTAGGGGAGGCGCCGCCAGGTGTCCAGGGCGAGGAGGTAGTCCCGGTACGCCTCCTGCGGGGGCGTGTCGGGGCGCTCCCGCCAGGCCCTCAGCACCGGCTCGTGCGTGTCGAGGAACGCCTCGTGCTCCTTGGCGATCGCCGCGAGGTCCCACCACCGCGACACCGCCTCGACCGTCGCCGTGAACCCCAGGTGCTCGCCCCGGAACAGGTCGACGTACGGACCGAGTCCGAGCCGCTCCAGGGTGCGCCGCGCCTCGTCGTGCAGGCGCGCGGGCGCGATCCACACGCCGGGCGCCGCCGTCCCGAAGCCGAGCCCGGCAAGGCGGGAGCGCAGGACGTGCCGCTTCTGCCGCTCGGACTCCGGCACGGAGAACACCGCGAGCACCCAGCCCTCGTCACCGGGCGGCCCGTCGGAATAGATCCTGCGGTCCCCGTCGTCCATCAACTGCCGGGCCTCCCACGACAGTTCGTACCCCGCCGCGCCGCGCTCGGTGCGGGCGGGCAGCAGCAGTCCGCGGCGTTTCAGCCGGGAGACGGAGGAGCGTACGGAGGGGGCGTCGACCCCTACCGCGGCGAGCAGCCGGATCAGCTCCGCGACGGGAACCGGACCCGGTACGAAGCGGCCGTACGCGCCGTAGAGCGTGACGATCAGAGACCGTGGTGCATGCTGGTCGGACACGTTGATCATCTTAGGTCTTCGGCATCAGTGCTGGTCACCTCCGGTGTGAGCAGCCGGAATCGCTGGAGCTTTCCGGTCGCCGTACGCGGCAGTCCGGCCGGGAAGCGGATCTCGCGCGGGCACTTGTACGGCGCCAGCCCCTCCTTCACGAACGCCCGCAGAGCCGCCACATCCTGCCGCGCGCCCTCGCGCAACACCGCGTACGCCACGACGACTTGCCCGCGCTCCTCGTCGGGCCGCCCCACAACTGCCGCCTCCAGCACGTCCGGATGCCTCAGCAGCGCCTCCTCGACCTCCGGCCCCGCGATGTTGTACCCGGCCGACACGATCATGTCGTCCGCGCGGGCCACGTACCTGAAGTACCCGTCGGCTTCCCGGACATAGGTGTCCCCGGTGACGTTCCAGCCGTCCCGCACGTACTCCCGCTGCCGGGGGTCGGCGAGATACCGGCAGCCGATCGGGCCGCGCACCGCGAGCAGGCCCGGCGTGCCGTCGGGGACCGGTCTCCCCTCGGCGTCCTGCACGCGCGCCTCCCAGCCGGGCACGGCAACTCCCGTCGTCCCGGGGCGGATCGCCTCATCGGCCGCCGAGATGAAGATGTGCAGCAGCTCGGTCGCGCCGATGCCGTTGATGATCCGCAGCCCGGTCCGCTCGTGCCAGGCGCGCCAGGTCGCCGCGGGGAGGTTCTCGCCGGCCGACACGCAGCGCCGCAGCGACGAGACGTCGTACGCGTCGAGGTCCGCGAGCATCGCGCGGTACGCGGTCGGCGCGGTGAACAGGACGGACACCCGGTGCTCCGGGACCGCCGCCAACAGGGCCTTCGGGCCCGCCTGTTCGAGCAGCAGAGCACTCGCGCCGACCCGCAGCGGGAAGACGACCAGGCCGCCCAGCCCGAACGTGAACCCGAGCGGCGGACTGCCCGCGAACACGTCGTCCGGCGTCGGGCGCAGGACGTGCCTCGCGAACGTGTCCGCTATCGCCAGGACATCGCGGTGGAAGTGCACACAGCCCTTCGGGCGGCCGGTGGTTCCCGAGGTGAACGCGATCAGCGCGACGTCGTCGGCCGCCGTGTCGACCGCCTGGTACGGGAGCCGGGGCGCCGGCCTGTTGAGGAGGTCGTCCGGGGTGTCCCCGCCGTACGGGGTGATCCGCAGGCCCAGGACCTCGGCCTTGACCAGGTCGTCCAACGAGCGCGCGTCGCACAGCGCGTGGCCGACCCGTGCGATCTCGCACATCGTCGCCAGTTCGTGCGCGCGCTGCTGCGCCAGGACCGTGACCGCGATCGCGCCCGCCTTCAGGACCGCCAGCCAGCACGCCGCCAGCCAGGGGGTGGTGGGGCCGCGCAGGAGGACGCGGTTGCCGGGGAGCACGCCGAGGTCGCTCGTCAGGATGTGGGCGATGCGGTCCACCTGGGCCCGGAGTTCGCCGTACGACCAGGTCGTGGCCGGGGTGCGGAACGCGGGGGCGCCGTCCGGCTGGCCGGTGAGCAGGTCCGTGGCGCAGTTCAGGCGGGGTGGGTAGGCCAACTCCTCGTTCGTGAAACGGAGTTCGGGCCAGGTGTCGGGCGGTGGGAGGTGGTCGCGCGCGAAGGTGTCGACGTGGGCCGAGAGCTGCAAGGTGGCTCGCCCCCTTGTCGGTTCGGGGTCGTGCGTCGAGCGTAACGTGTTGGTGACGGCGGTCAAGAGAGCGCGATATGGTCGTGGCCGAGGGGGTGTACGCCCATGGAGCGTTCCGAGTTGCGCACACTGGCCGCAGAAGTCCTCCGTCCGCTCGCGGAGAAGGGGGAGCCCGGCAGGGTCAACCGCCCCCTGGTCGCCGAGCTCGGCCAACGGGGGCTGCTGGACCGGCTGTTCACGTCCGGCGCCGTCGAACTCTGCGAGGTGCGGGAGGCGTTGGCGTACGGCTGCACCGAGGCGGAGACCGCCCTCGCGCTCCAGGGGCTGGGGGCGCATCCCGTGCACGCGTACGGGAGTCCGGGGCAGCGGGAGCGGTGGTTGCCCGGGGTGCGGG